>JAQZBA010000066.1 GCA_029239365.1 Herbinix sp.
CTCTTTGGCTTTATTGCAGAGAATAAGACTTTGTTTGGAGTGTTATCCTACTTAGAACGGCTCTTGGGAATTCTTCCATTGGTACTAATCGTTGCACTTTGCTTGGAGAAGAGTGTTAATAAATACTTGTTGCTTGCTTTTACAGCGCCACTTGTTTTTGCTTTTACCATTTCCTTAACAATCGATGTTACAGTGAATCATAAGTATATTATGATGAGCTGCATATTACTTGGTATCTTTGCAGCAGCAGTTTCCATGAAGCTCCTGGAGCGTAAAGAACTTGTTGCCGGTATTGTGGGAGTTGTCCTAGTCTTCTTACTAACGGCGACGGGTATCTACGATTTTATAACCATAATGAAGAAGAATACGCCGAATTCTGCAATTGTGCTTGATTTGAAGAATGAATTAACGGCTTGGATTGATGAGAATAGTAGATCTGAGGATATCTTCCTATCCTCGAATTACTCGATTAATCAAGTGGTTCTGGGTGGTGCGATGTTATATGAGGGATGGCCTTATTATCCGTGGTCAGCCGGTTACGATACTAACTATCGTACGGAGCAAGTCAAGCTGATGTATGAGGCGGCAACACCGTCGGAGCTTACGACCCTGGTAAAGAAGGAAAATATTCGCTTCATTATTGTTGATTATGATAATCGAAGCAGTGAAGATTATATTATGAATGAGGAAAATATCAGTCAAACCTATGAATGTGTATATTCTGAGAATGTGGGAGATTGGAAAACTTCGATTTACGATACGCAGAAGCCATTGCAATAAAAACAAAGGAAAAAACTGAGTGATTCTATAATAGATAAGGTAGCAGAGGAGACATTGACATGAATTTTAAGTACGTTATTGTGGGTGCAGGTTTGGCTGGTTTAACCATGGCAGAACGCATCGCTAATGATTTGAATGAGAAGGTTCTTGTAATTGAAAAACGTAATCATATCGGCGGAAATGTATATGATTCCTATAATGAGGAAGGTATTCTCGTTCATAACTACGGACCTCATATCTTCCATACCAATGATAAAGAAGTGTATGAATATCTCGGCGGGTTTACAAAATGGAATGATTTCTGGCATAGAGTTCTCACTTATGTGGATGGCAATCTGGTCCCCATGCCGATTACAGTGGAGACGATTAACAAGCTCTATCATCTGAATTTGGATTGTTCCGAGGTGGAAGATTTTCTGAAGAAGCGGGCAGTAGATATTAAGGAGATCAAGACCAGCAAGGACGTAGCATTGAGTAAGGTTGGTCAGGACATCTATGAGAAGATATTTGAGAGCTATACGAAGAAGCAGTGGGGGATTGATCCGAGTGAGCTAGACACATCAGTTATCTCAAGAATTCCAATCCGGCTCAATAGAGATACTAGGTATTTTGCAGATCGTTATCAGGGTATGCCATCCCAGGGCTATACCAAACTCTGTGAGAACATGGTGGCAAATAAAAATATCAAGATTATGTTGAATACGGACTACCGAGAAGTGATTAATGATATCACATATGACACGCTGATCTATACCGGGGCGACGGATGAATTCTATAATTATAAACATGGAAGATTATCCTACCGTAGTGTTAACTTTGTATTCGAGACCTATGACACGGAGAAGTTCCAGGAAGCTCCGGTTGTGAATTATCCCAATGATTATGACTATACAAGAATTACTGAATATAAGCAATTAACCTGGCAGCAGCATAAAAAGACAACCATTAGTAAAGAATTTCCTTGTTCAGAAGGCGAGCCCTATTATCCCTTCCCGACGAAGGATTGCAAAGCGCAATTTGCACTCTATGAGGAGGATATGAAGAAGGAAGCTAAGGTGATCTTTATCGGAAGACTAGCTGAATATCGTTATTACAATATGGACGGCGTAGTAAGAAAGGCGCTAGATGCCTTTTACAATCTGATTAAAAATTAATTACCTAAGTAATCGGAAAATAGTTAATAAACAGATATTTTATACAGGCGAAAGATCCTTTGGCACTATATATTCAGGATCTATGGAGGAACAAAAGGTGGATAAATTATATATTGTAATTCCGGCTTATAATGAGGAAGCAAACATTGATAAGGTAATCAAGGATTGGTATCCGATTATAGAGAAGATAGGAAATGGAAGCAGGCTTGTAATCATCGATGATGGAAGTAAGGATAAAACCTATCCCATCATGCAGCAATATGCCAAGGAGTTAGAAGCTTTTGAACCAATTACCAAAGTGAACGGAGGCCATGGAGCAACAGTGCTATATGGTTACCATTATGCAATCAATGCCGGTGCGGATTATATATTTCAGACGGATTCTGACGGACAGACTGTACCGGAGGAGTTCATGCCTTTCTGGGAGCAGCGAAGTTCATATGATATGCTGATAGGAGATAGGAGAGGAAGACAGGATGGCTTATCCCGCATCTTTGTCACAAAAACTCTTAAATTCGTATTATGGCTTTGTTTTCATGTAAGTATTATCGATGCCAATACACCTTTTCGACTGATGAAGGCTGCAACACTTAAGGAGCAGCTGAAGTTGGTTCCTGAGAACTTTAATTTATCCAATGTCATGATATCTGTAATCTATGCACGCAAGAAGCTGGCAGTGAAATTTATCCCGGTCACTTTCCGCCCCAGACAGGGTGGTGTAAACTCCATTAATATGAAGAAAATCATACGGATTGGCAGACAAGCCGTCACAGACTTTAGAAGTATTAATAAGAATTTGAGATAGAAAAGCGTCTCACCCATTGGAGCGAACTCCTTGTTCTTCTGGATGTTGAGCTGCATGAATTATGCGAATATAATTCATGCTTGTTCGCCCATTGGAGCGAACTCCTAGTTCCTCTGGATTTTAAGCTACATCAATGATACAGCATGAAAGGATAGTGAGTAAGAACATGAAGAAGATAGTCTATTTGATGATTGCAATTTTATTATTTCTTTCTGGAAAGCAATTGATGCGGGGAGATTATATTCCTTTCCTACAGTGGTGGGTTACGATTGCAGGCTTGGGAATTATATTTATACCTCTCACGTCTATTCTTTTTGCCAACTTTCATGATAAGGGATATGTGTTTTCAAAAGCAATTGGTATTGCAGTTACCGGTTATCTGATGTGGCTGTTTTCATCCCTACACCTTTTCAAGTTTACTACAAGTTCCAGCATCCTTTGCGTGGCGATCAGTCTGGTGCTCAATGGCACTTTGCTACTCTGGCAGTATAAAAAGCGGAGTACACCGATTGATTACAGAGCCATATTTGGCCGAAGCGGAATCCTTGATGTGATAATCTTCGAGGAATTAATGTTCTTTGCCATCTTTCTTCTCTTCACTTATATCCGTTGTTTTAAACCGGAAGCTTATGGAACAGAGAAATTCATGGATTATGGTTTCATGACCAGTATGTTTCGTAGTGATTACATGCCACCTCAGGATTTCTGGTTCTCCGGTACAAAGCTTAATTATTATTATGTCGGACAATACATGGGAACTTATTTGGCGAAACTATCATTTGTTAAGATATCGGATGCCTATAACCTGATGCTCATGATGGTAGGAGCTTTTACGGTTGTTTTGCCGTACTCTCTCGTGTATAATGTAACATTTCATTTTACCGGCAGACAGGAGAAGAAGAGAAGATATCTACCTAACCTTAGTGCAATACTTGCAGGGGCCGGTGTGTGCATTGCCGGAAATATGCATTATCCTGTCTACAAATGGCTGGAGCCTTGGGTAAGAACTTTCTTTGGTATAGAAGAAAACAGCAAAGCATATTGGTTCCCCGATGCAACCAGGTTTATCGGTTATCATCCCGAAACCACGGATAAGACAATTCATGAGTTTCCGGCGTATTCTTTCGTGCTGGGTGATCTGCATGCTCATGTGATCAATATTTTTTTCGTATTAACTGTACTTGGTTTATTATTTGCCTGGATGTCCTCAAGAGACAACAGTGAGGAGAAGAAAACTTCTGTTCTGCGAGAGATTTTTCATCCTGCAATCCTTGCAATCAGTTTTTTCATTGGATTGTTTCATACAACTAACTTTTGGGACTTCCCGATTTATTTTGTTGTAGCAGGAGGCATTATTCTATTTTCTAACCTGGTTGTATATAATTTTAAAGGCAAAGCGTTATGGCTGACAGGGCTACAGGGAATATTTGTTTTTGCTGCTTCCTCGTTGGTATGCTTACCATTTACCTTGAATTTTGATCAGATATCAACGAATATCAGCCTGACAGTCGCGCGTACAGCAATCAATCAATTAATCATATTATGGGGTCTGCCTGTATTTGTGGTAATTTGTTTTATTGGTGCTTTGATCTCAAATCATAGGAGAAAGTGTAAAGAAGGAAAGACTGAGCTTAATCATAGGCAGCCTGTAATGGTTCATTTTCTTGCGACTATGGAGGTTTCTGACCTGTTCATACTAATTCTCGGACTATGTGCAATCGGTCTGATCATAATACCGGAGATTATCTATGTCCAGGATATTTATAACGGAGATTATAAGCGGGCAAATACCATGTTTAAACTAACCTATCAGGCATTTATTTTATTCGGTATCTGTTTTGGTTATATCCTATTAAGACTTCTTAGCTATGGGAAGACAGCGAGGCAGAAGAGGTTAGCCGGAGTTGGACTTGTACTGTTTTTGTTGTCCTTGACCTATTGCCAGAATGCAGTAAACGCTTGGTATGGTAATATATTTGACCGTTCCTTATATAAAGGCTTGGACGCAACTGCATTTATGGCAAAGACTATGCCGGATGATGAGTTAGCAATCAATTGGTTGAATGAGAATGTAACAGGAATACCTGTGGTTCTGGAAGCGAACGGAAAAGGTTATACAGATTATCAAAGAGTATCCGTAATATCCGGACTGCCGACACTTCTGGGTTGGCACGATCACGAATGGCTCTGGAAGGGCGATACCACGTTGTTAGATGAACGTGCTGCTGATATTGAGACGATCTACACTTCAACAGAGGAAGAGGTAGTGAACTCTTTAATAGAGGAATATGAGATTTCTTATATTTATGTAGGAAAGCTGGAACAAGAGAAATTCGAAGCTGTGAATCATGAATTACTTAAGACACTTGGAAAAGTGGTGTTTATGAGTCCTGTTGCACAAGATAAGGCTTATGAGACCTACATTATCCAACTAAACTACTAAAGCAGCTTTTTGTTATTACGAGAAAAGCAACGATTCAAAAGAGAAGTAGGTGAATGAGTTATAAGGAGTGTTATTATGAAAATAGGGATGACAAGAACCTTCCATCTGCGGTTTTTTGCTATATTGCTTATTATGTCCGCAAGCCTGTTACTAGCCGGAGCACAGAGAATATCAGCAGCAGAACAAAAGAAATTGCCTTATCTCATTAAGGTGAATCGTTATCATAATACGATTACAATTTACGAACAGGATGAAGAAGGGGAATATAGTATCCCGGTGAAGGCCATGACTTGTTCCGTGGGTGCTTATTCACGGACGATTACAGGAACCTTTCCTCTGAAAGAGAAGTATCGTTGGAAGGCATTGATGGGAGATGTCTGGGGGCAATATTCCACTAGGATTGTAGGCGGCATTCTGTTCCATTCCGTATATTATTATGAGAATGGTAATCCTGCTTCCTTAGCGACAGCAGAATATAATAAGCTTGGTAAAGCGGCATCCCATGGCTGTATCCGTTTGACTGTGGAAGATGCTAAGTGGATCTATGATAATTGCCCTTCCGGAACTTTGGTTGAGATTTTTGATGATAAGAATTCGCCCGGACCTTTAGGAAAACCGAAGACGGTGAAGATTGAGAAATCCGTCCGATGGGATCCGACTGACCCGGATGAGAAAAACCCTTACTTCTTTCGTTTACCCAAACTACTCGGTATTGAGGATAAAACGATTGTCTGGGGTGAAAAGGTTAATCTAATGAAGGGAGTTTCTGCATTTTCCTCAACAGGACAGGACATTACAGCTGAGATTGAAGTAGAAGGCGAAGTTGATTCCGGTATTCCTGGTGAATATAAAGTTACTTATTCTGTAGAGGATGAACTTGGCAAAGTAAAACTTAAGACAGTAATATATACTGTGAAGGAATATCTCGAAGCTCCTAGCATTATTGGTATCAGAGACCGAATAGTAGCCCAAGAGAACCAGATTAACGAGGAATTAGCCTTATCAGAAATTAAGGTATACAGCAGCGGCAAAAAGCTGGATCAGAAGCTGCTTCAGGTAAGCATAGAAAGGAAAAGCGCAGAGAAATATTACATAACCTATGAAATATTCCTTGGTCAAAAAACAATTGTAACAGAATACGCAACCTTCTATGTTGATAATCTGGCACCATCCTTATCAGGGATTGCCGATAAATACATAACGCCTGATGTTGAGCTGAAGCAGGAGGATGTGTTGGTTGATGTTACCGTATCAGATAATTATTCTAACCTTACGGTCAGTGATATCCAAGTGACCCTTGAGCCGAAGGATGAGGGATATTATCTAGTAACCTATACGGTAGCAGATGAGGTTGGTAATCAATGCAACGCTCAGGCAAAATACTATTATGAATAATGTGAATTAATAAAGAGCATAATTCACACTTCAAAGGACAGACATGGTAAACGAGCGTGAATTGGAAATCATATTCACATTGTGCAGCAGGGGATTCGGACTTTGTTTTTAACGATAGAGACTTTCATGGTGGAATCAGATCATGAAGGTCTTTTTACTAATTAGAATGCGATCATGGCAAGACTAAGATTTAAATCTACGAGGTGATATATTGATCGATTTAAGGTAGTGGGAAATATGTAATTCATATTTGGATTTTATTGGTTTTCAAATTCTGATTATCTGTGATATAATGTAAACACGTATAAGAAAGGAGAAATAAATATGAACAAGTATACTGATCTATCACCTAAACTAATGGAACTTGCTGACCTGTGTAAGAAAAACACAGTAATTGACCCCGAATTGTACGCAAAATATGATGTAAAACGTGGATTACGTGATATTAGCGGTAAGGGTGTATTAACAGGTTTAACTGAAATCTGTGAAATTCTCTCTTATTCACTCGTAGATAATGATTATGTTCCCTGCGAAGGAAAGCTATATTACCGTGGTGTTGATGTAGAGCAAATCATTCAAGGATTTATGCTGGAACAGCGATTTGGCTTTGAGGAAGTAGCTTATTTGTTGTTATTTGGGAATCTACCGACCAAGGACAAGCTTCAGGATTTTACTCACCTGCTAGAGGATTACAGGGAATTACCACCCAGTTTTGTACGGGATATTATTATGAAGGCACCAAGCAAAGATATGATGAATACCCTTGCAAGGAGTGTATTAACTTTATATTCCTATGATGAAAAAGCAGAAGATATATCAATGGAGAATGTACTGCGACAGAGCTTGCAATTGATCTCTGTATTTCCTTTATTGTCTGTCTATGGTTATCAGGCTTCTAGCCATTACCATTATGGCAATAGTTTAGTAATTCATCCACCGAAGGAAGGACTCTCCACGGCGGAAAACATATTATATATGTTGCGTCCCAATATGATGTATACCGAGTTGGAAGCAAAAATCTTAGATATCGCTTTGGTACTTCATGCAGAGCATGGTGGTGGTAATAACTCAACCTTCACTACCCATGTAGTTACCTCCTCAGGAACGGATACGTATTCCTCAGTCGCTGCTTCCCTTGGCTCTCTAAAGGGACCGAAGCATGGTGGTGCTAATATAAAGGTAATGCAGATGTTCGATGATATGAAGGAGAATATCAAAGATTGGGCGGATGAAGAAGAGATTAGTGAATATTTGCGTAATCTTTTGAATAAAAATGCCTTCGATAAATCCGGTTTAATTTATGGAATGGGACATGCTGTGTATTCTATCTCAGATCCGAGAGCCAATGTATTAAAGCAATATGTAAGAAGTCTTTCGGAAGAGAAGGGATTAATGAAGGAGTTTGGCTTATATGAGATGGTGGAACGTCTAGCCCCTGAGATTATTGCCAGTGAGAGGAAGATGTACAAGGGCGTAAGTGCAAACGTCGATTTCTATAGCGGTTTCGTATATCATATGCTGGATCTCCCGAAAGAATTATATACGCCGATATTTGCAATTGCAAGAATTACCGGTTGGAGCGCACATCGATTAGAGGAACTTAATAATGCAGGTAAGATTATTCGTCCTGCCTATAAGAGCGTATCGAAACATAGAAATTATGTATCTATGGTGGAAAGAGCAGAATAAACAATGATTATGTTAAACTTAGATTTAATAACTTGAATATCAAAGAAAAGCGTCTGTCAATCAGATGCTTTTCTTTTATGTAGGACGAAATGGATCTTACAAAAGTTGCCATGGTTGAATTACCTGAAATTACATCGAAAAATGTAAGATCTGTGTGAGTAATTTAATTCTGGTTGCACATAATAATAGCGTAACATCTTAATGAAATACATTGGAAATCACACCAATGTTTTCGTTAAGCAGTAAACAACAACACAAATTATTTTGTTTGTATCACGAAAGAGTGATCATTCAAGATATGAAATGGAGGCGTTTATATGTCAAGAAGAAATCGAGCAGAAATACCGGAAGCACAGGAAGCATTAGACAGATTTAAATATGAGGTAGCGAATGAACTAGGAGTTCCGTTAAAGAAAGGCTACAATGGTGACTTGACTTCCAAACAGAACGGTTCTGTTGGTGGCTATATGGTTAAGAAAATGATTCAAGATGCAGAGAAGAGAATGTCAGGTCAATAATTTAGGCATAGCAATAGAAAGTATGCTTCGTGAACTTTCTATTGTCATAAATTAATAATGATTGCGGTTGTCAATACTTGACAACCGCATTTTTGCTTATTCCTGACAAGAGAATTGGTTTATCAATTCATCTTGTTACTGAAATTTTATAGTGATTTTAGTAAATATGTATTAGTCATAAATTAAATTTAGCTTCAAATATCTATTGAAATCTTTTACAGGATAAGATACACTAACTATAAACAAGTTGACAAATTATCAGAATATTATAAAATATTAGATGTACCATTGTGAATATGTATTTTTAATACACATAATTAAATTAAATATGTAAAATCTAACAGACTTTCAGTAAGGGAGAAACACTGAAAGCCTGATTTGTGACAATCGTATCAGTGATAGGAAGGGCCGCGATGCGGCATAATGGTCAAAAGTGGGGATAAGGTATGAGAGTAATAGCGGGGAAAGCAAGAAGATTACAGCTAAAAACGCCAGAAGGCTTTGATACAAGACCAACTACGGATAAAACAAAGGAGACCTTGTTCAATATACTCAATCCTTATTTGGCGGATGCAGATTTTTTGGATTTATTCTCAGGTAGTGGAGCGATAGGAATTGAAGCGTTGTCCAGAGGGGCAAAATATGCTGCATTTGTTGAAGATAGTAAGATTGCTTTAGAGTGTATCAGAGCAAATCTTAAATTAACAAAACTAGAAGAATTATCTGAAGTAATTCCCCATACTGTACTGGAAGCCATTCGGGCATTAGAGGTTAAGGGTAAGGTATTCGATGTTATTTTTATGGATCCCCCTTATAATAATATGCTGGAGAAGGATGTCCTTCTTGAATTACAGCATTCTAATATTATATATTGCGATACGATCATTGTTGTAGAAGCCTCCCTAAAAACCAAATTTGATTATTTGGAAGGAACTAAATTCCGTATTTTTAAGAAAAAAGAATATAAGACAAATCAACATGTCTTCATAGAATTAAATTAATAATAGAAGCAATTAAGCAGGGAGTGAATGTAACATGAAAATCGGTATTTATCCTGGCAGCTTTGACCCTATCACACTCGGACATCTGGATATTATCATTCGTGCTTCCGGTTTGGTAGATAAGTTAGTCATCGGTGTATTAAGAAATAATGCAAAAAAGCCTTTGTTTACAGCAGAAGAGCGAGTGGAATACATCGAGCGAGTAATCAGGGAGAATACGAACCTGAAGTCGGTAGAGGTAATAGCTTTTGAAGGATTATTAATTGAATTTGCCAGACAACAGAAGGCTTCTATCATAGTAAGAGGATTACGTGCAATCACAGATTTTGAGTACGAATTACAGATTGCTCAGACAAATCACAAACTGGATTCCAAGGTTGACACCATTTTCTTTACAACAAGTGTCGAATATTCTTATTTGAGTTCCAGCGCAGTGAAGGAGATCGCAAGCTTCGGCGGTGATATACAGCAGTTTGTGCCGGAATGCATTATACAGTCTGTTTATGATAAATATAAATCGATAAGGAGCGTTTGATATGGGAGCAAGCAGAATTGAACAATTAATTGAGGATATTTATGAATTTGTCGAAAGTTGCAGAATGCAACCATTATCAAGCACCAAAGTAATTGTTCCTAAGGATGAATTGTATGATCTATTGGATGAACTTCGCCTAAGAACTCCGGATGAGATTAAACGTTATCAGAAGATAATCTCTAATCGCGATGCAATTATTGCTGATGCGGAAGAAAAAGCAGAGAATATTCAACGTCAGACTAGAGAGAAAGCGAAAGAACTGCTGAATGAGCATGAGATTATGCAACAAGCATATTATCAGGCGAATGAGATGATTATGCAGGCTTCGGAGGAAGCTGACCGGATCCGTAGAGAGGCAAGTGAGGAATCAGACCAGATCAGAACCGGCGCGTTAGTATATTCCAACGATGTTCTTACTGAGGTCGAGAGGGTATTAGCAAATGCATATGATACTGCAATCTCAAGATATGATAGCTTTATTGGTACCTTGAAGAACAATCTTGAAATTATTAATAATAATAAGCGCGAACTGACCAGTCAACTATATCCTCAGGAGAGTGGACAAGCAGACATTCAACCCGGGGATTATGATGCCGGCGATTTTAATTTCGACGAGAATACATTTGCTCCGGAGGAAGATTAGTCAAAGCTTCGCAAGGATTACATACAGATATGTAAGAACTAAGGCGATTGTAGAGCTTAACAATTTGACGATAATATAAGATTTTATTGATAGTCCTTGATTACCTAATACACTTTTGGTTTGGGCGATACCAGAAAAGCCTCCAAAGGTAGTAAGAACGGTGACGAGGACTATTTTTATATTGATATCCAGATTGCTCTTGCAGATCTGACTGATACCGGTGGTTATTTCGAAGAGTCCCATAGCCAAGGCTTTGAGAAAGCCGACATCCGGACCCAGTGTATGAATGATTTGAGCCAGTATGGAGAATAGAATAATATAGCCTCCAATTTTTGTTACCACCTCAAAGCCATTCATGATGGAATGATCCAATAAATCAAAAGTAAATCTTTGGGGTGTTGCCTTAGGCACTAGCTCCATGCTATGTAATAAAGGTTCTCTGTGAACTCTGTGAGTTACACTTTTTCGATTCATAACAAAGCGCAGAAGGACTGCACTGAGAATAGCACTACTGTAGATAATTGCGAATAATGCATATTTAATCTGGGGAAGCTTTAATTGAGTAATTGCAATATATCCGAGAATGAACATAGGACTGGCATTATTGCACATACCAAGGAGGAATTGGCCTTCATGTAGGGGGATTTTTTGTTCCTTCATAAGATCAGCCGTGGATTTTGCGCCCATTGGTATCCCTGAGAGCAAACCGAGGATAATCGGATAACAGCCTTGTGGGCTTAACCGGAACACCCTTCCTAAAAAGGGATAGAATACCTTGCTGAGTAGTCTCGTGATGTTAAGTTGAACCATCAGATTGGATAGGATGACAAAGGGCAGCAGATTTGGTAATACATTATGAAACCAGAGCAGCAGACCAGTACTGGCACCCTGAAAAGTATCATAGGGAAAGATTAACATAAGTGTCATGAAGAGGAGGATTACTCCTTTCATTAGTTTGTTTTTTTGAATTTCTGAGATTTTTAACATATTTCTCCTTGAAGACAAGTGCTACATTTATTATAATCTATTGGTAAGCAATTCAAATTATTCAAAAATTTTCAAATATAGAATAGGGGACTGCGTTGCAGTTTCCAATAAGGAAAGAGGAGATGGAAGCATGGCACAGAATAAAAATTTACCAAAAAGAAGCGAGGTAGATGTAAAATATACCTGGGCAATGGAAGACTTATATTCCAGCAATGAATTATGGCAGAAGGAATATGATAAGGTGAAGGAGATGCTCCCGAAGGCGGCAGAATTTCAAGGAAGACTTGGGAAAGCTGCGGAAATCTTATTGGCTTTTTTACAGTTGCAGGAGGAAATCGGAAAGCTCACAGAACGGGTATATGTATATGCGAATCAGAAATATCATGAGGATACTGCAGATGCCACCTATCAGGATTTGTCGAATAAGGCAAATGCCTTGTCGGTGCAAGTGACCAGTGCTTTAGCCTTTGCCACCCCGGAGATATTAACCATACCGGAGGATACGATCGCTCAGTATAAGTATGAAGCAAATGAGCTATTGATTTATGATTTCTATTTAAAGGATATCTTAAGAATGAAGCCCCATATCCTATCAGGTGAGATGGAGGGGTTACTCGCAGATGCAGGGGAGATTGCAGAAGCTCCAGGCAATATCTTCTCCATGTTCAATAATGCCGATATCAGGTTTCCTGAGATCACGGATGAGAGTGGCGAACTGGTACGTATTACACATGGAAGATACGGACAGTTATTAGAGAGTGCGGATCGCAGAGTAAGAAGAGAAGCTTTTGAGGGAGTCTACGCTACCTATAAGAGTTACCGTAATACACTTGCCGCAGCCTTCAGTTCTAATGTAAAGCAAGAAGTATTCTTTGCAAAAGCAAGAAAGTATAATTCCACCATGGCGAAAGCTCTGGATGCAGGTAATATACCTGTCGAAGTGTATACGAACCTGATCGCAGCAGTGCATGAAAATATGGATTTGATGCATCGTTATGTAGAACTTCGTAAAAAGCTGTTAGGTGTGGATGAACTTCATATGTATGATTTGTATACTCCGTTGGTAACTGATGTAACTATGGAAATACCTTTTGAAGAGGCGAAGAAGGTAGTCGCTAAGGGTCTGGAACCGCTTGGAGAAGATTATCAGAAGATCCTTACGGAGGGCTTTAATCATCGCTGGATTGATATCTATGAGAATGAGAATAAGAGAAGCGGTGCATATTCCTGGGGCGCTTATGGCACTCACCCCTTTGTATTACTAAATTATAATGATACTTTGAATAATGTCTTCACTCTGGCTCATGAGATGGGTCATGCCATCCATAGTTATCACTCCGATCGGGAACAGCCATATGTCTATGCGGGCTACAAGATCTTTGTTGCCGAGGTGGCATCTACCTGTAATGAGGCTTTATTGATCGATTATATGCTTAAAACGACAGAGGATAAGAAGGAAAAGGCATACCTGATTAACCATTTTCTTGAGAAATTCAAAGGAACTCTGTATCGTCAGACGATGTTCGCTGAGTTTGAGATGATTACCCATAAGATGGTGGAAGAAGGAGAGAGCCTTACGGCAGAAGCACTTTGCAAAGTGTATCACGATCTGAATGTGGCATACTTTGGGAATGATATTGTCATCGATCCCGAGATTGATATGGAATGGTCAAGAATTCCTCATTTTTATAATGCTTTTTATGTATATCAATATGCGACCGGTTATTCGGCAGCGATTGCCTTGTCCAGAAGAATATTGAATGAAGGACCGGAAGCAGTAACCGACTATATTCGTTTCTTAAGCAGCGGCGGCTCCAATCATCCGATTGAGTTACTGAAGGCAGCAGGTGTCGATATGAGCACGAAGGAGCCGGTAAATCAGGCACTTGAGATGTTCGAAGAGCTGTTGAACCAGATGGATGAGCTGATGAAGTAGAATAAGGGATTAAG
>JAQZBA010000067.1 GCA_029239365.1 Herbinix sp.
AGTTCAAAGGTGTTTTTTTGCTCATTATTTTTCACCTCCGTTTTTTGCACTCGGACAATCCTCATGATGTAACCAACATGCAGACAGATGATTTTGACCTACTTCAAATTGAGAAGGTAGCTCTGCATGACAGATCTTCATGCAATTATCACATCTGCTGGCGAAGCCGCAGCCTACCGGAGGATTTAACAGATCCGGAGGAGTTCCTGCGATGGACACCAAACGGACGCTACGATCCATGTCTGTTGTCGGAAGGCTCCTTAATAATGCTCTTGTATATGGATGTGCAGAACGATAGAAGATATCCTCTGCAGCTCCGATCTCAACAATCTTACCTGCATACATAACAGCCACGCGATCAGCCATGCTTGCAACAACTCCAAGGTCATGAGTGATCAGGATGATTGCTGTATTAGTCTTTTCCTTAATTTCCTGAAGAAGATCCATGATTTGTGCCTGAATTGTAACATCAAGTGCTGTCGTAGGCTCATCTGCAATTAATAGCTTTGGAGCACAGGAAAGTGCCATTGCAATCATAACACGTTGTCTCATACCACCGGAGAATTCATGAGGATACTGTCTTGATCTCTGCTCAGGATTCGGTATTTTAACCAGATTCAGAAGGCGAAGCGCCTCCTTATGAGCATCATCCTTGGATAACTTCTGATGATGACGGATTGCCTCAGTTAACTGCTTACCTACGGTCATTGTAGGGTTAAGGCAGGTCATCGGATCCTGGAAGATCATACTGACATCCTTACCACGGATGGACATCATTTCTTTCTCTGTAGCTTTTACGATATCTTTATCAACTAAGTGAATCTCACCCCTAGCAATACGTGCCGGAGGCATCGGATTCAATTTCATAATTGTTTGTGCTGTTACGCTCTTTCCGCAACCACTCTCTCCAACGATAGCCAAAACCTCACCTTCTGAAACATCGAAGGTGACACCGCGAACCGCCTTTACTTCACCGGCATAAGTATCGAAGGATACATGTAAATCATCTACTCGTAATACTCTATTCATCACATTATCTCCTTAACTTAGGATCCAAAGCATCACGTAAACCGTCACCCAATAGATTGAAGGATAACATAGTTAAACTAATGCAGATCGCAGGTATTATTAACTGGGAAGGAAACATCTGAAAGACTCTGGAACCATCATTTGCAAGAGTTCCCCAGCTTGCCATCGGTACCGGAACACCAAGACCGATATAACTTAAGAAGGCCTCGGTAAAAATAGCAGCAGGAATTGCCAGTGTTATATTTACGATTACAACACTTAATGTATTCGGAAGCAGATGCTTACCAATAATTCTAGATGGTTTTGCACCCATTACCTTGGCAGCAATGATATAATCCTGCTGCTTTAAACTCATAATCTGACCACGAACAAGTCTCGCCATACCGGTCCAGCCAACAAATGCATAAGCAATTACCATGGTCATTGCACCGGGTGGAATAATCATCATCAATAAAACAACGATAATTAAGTACGGAATACCGTTAATAATCTCTATGATTCTCATCAAAACATTATCCACTGCTCCGCCTAGATATCCGGAGATACCACCATAGATAATTCCGATAATAAAGTTGATAAATACAGCAGCAAATGCAATAAATAAGGATACTCTGCCACCGGCCCAGGTTCTAGTGAAAATATCACGACCCAATGTATCGGTTCCGAAAATATGCAAATGACCATCTGTAGGATCCGCGAAAAACATAGGTGCGTCAGTATGTGTTAAATGCTGTTCGCTGATGGTATACGGTGATAGTACAGGAACTAGTAGACTTAATAAACCGATTGTAATAATTATAAACAAACAAAACATTGCTGCTTTATTTTTAGAAAGACGATGCATCGCATCCTTCCAGTAATTCGTACTTGGTCTGCTGATTTTCTCGGCTTCGGTAGCGTTTGCTCCGATCCATTCGAATTGACTTCTATCTATCTCGCTCATGTCATCACTCCTTTGCTTCCGTAATTTTAACACGGGGATCAATGAAACCATAAGCAATATCTACAATGAGACTCGCAATTACTAAAAAGGCTCCATAGAACAATGTGGTTCCTGAAATCATCGTGTAATCCTGGGTCTGAATACTTAAAACGAAGAATTTACCCATTCCCGGAATTGAGAAGATGTTCTCAACAACGAAAGCACCAGTAAGAACAGCTGCTGCAATCGGCCCCAATACTGTGATAACCGGCATAATTGCATTACGTACTGCATGCTTCCATATAATTTTTCTCTGAGATAATCCCTTTGATTTCGCTGTCTTTATATAATCCTGTCCCAGAACATCAAGCATTGTTGTTCTCATTAATCTTGAGATGGTTGCCAATGAACCAAAGCTTAATGCAAAGGCAGGCAGTATCTTACTCGCAAAGGTGCTCCAGCCTGTAATAGGGAAGAAACGAATACCGGTCCACTGAAATAGCTTGAGACCCAAAAAGTATTGGAGTAATGCACCAATGATAAAACCAGGAACAGACACACCGATGATTGCAATCAGCATCGTTGCTGTATCCCATATCGTACCTCTTTTCACCGCTGCTACAATACCTAGAAAAACACCCATAACTGTAGCAAAAATAAGTGCTCTTAATCCCAAATCAAATGAATATGGAAAAGCTTGTGCAATAATATCAGTAACAGGTCGATTATAATGAATGGAAAGACCTAAGTCGCCTTGGAGTATGTTTCGAATATACATCCCAAACTGAACAAATAATGGTTGATCTAAGCCATACTTTGCATTCAATGCTTTTAATGTTGTCTCCGGGATTGCTTTTTCTCCAATGAAGGGATCGCCAGGTAACAAACGCATCATGAAAAAGGTTAATGCCGAAAGAACAAATAGTGTTAAAACTGCATACGCTAATCGCTTTACAATATATTTAAACACATGCAATCCTCCTTTCTTTTTTCTTGATTAATTTATTATGAGGAACAATGAAAAAAAATCTAGAAGAATTGTTGTCCTATATTGCTTTTCAGGACTCAACTCATCAATGTACTAATTTAAATGAATAAAGTGGTAGGATGTTAACTACACCTAAGAAAAGTAATATAGGATGACAATTCTATCATAGACCGATTTTATGTTCGTTCACACAAGTACCGTTCTATTATATCATGAACTAAGAGCTTGTTCATGATCTTTTGCTACGATCAGAATTCATAAGCATGCTTGCTGTGCTAGTGCCTCGCTTGCAATTCCTCACTCCGCATTCTATTATATCATGAACTAAGAGCTTGTTCATGATCTTTTGCTACGATCGGATACTACAAGCAAGCTTGTATATCCTCACTCCGCATTCTATTATACTATATCTCAACACAATTGTCGTGCTTTTTTTCGTCATTTTTCGCTAGGGAATTATTGGGGATTTATTCTTTACATAAGGGAAGTGCGGGTTAAAATTCAGCCCGCACCACCTCAAGTCAAATTCGTAACACGAATTTGCAAAATGATCCATTTAAACTATATATTATTTTGCTAATTTAACATGTCTGTAATTCATATCCTGGAATGCAGTTCTGATTACGCCGGAAGCGATCTTTCCGCTAAGGACATAATCTCTGGATCTCCAGTATACAGGAGCGATCGGAAGATCGGTCATTAATAACTTCTCAAGATCCATTAAGTAACCAAAACGCTCTTTAGGATCTAAAGTTACACGAACCTTGTCAAGTAACTCATCATAAGCTGCATTGCTGTAGCTTGTATGGTTGTTACCGTTGCCTGTCTCGAACATATCAAGGAAAGTCATAGGATCATTGTAGTCAGGACCCCAACCAGCAAATACTAGAGAAAAGTCTTTGTTGGACATTCTCTCAAGTCTGCTCTTGAAAGGCATGGGCTCAACAACAATTTCAAGACCAAGATTAGTCTTTAATTGTTCCTGAACGAAAGCGGCATTCTTCATCGGAACATCGCCATCATCACAAATCATTGTGATCTTAATATCATCTGTTCCAAGTTCTTGCTTTGCTTTATCCAAATACTCTTTTGCTTTAGCTACATCAAGTGTAGGAATTAAAGAACCAACTTCTTCATTAAACTTCTTATCTAAACCATTAAGTGCAGGTGCAGTAAAGGAAACTGCTGCTTTAGAGTTGTTCTTTAAGATACTGTCAACGAATGCCTGCTTATCAACAGCATAAGTAATTGCTGTACGAAGATTAACGTTAGCAAGTGTAGGATCCGTTAAATTGAACTCTAAATAGAAAGTAGCGCCATCATCATAGTTATAAACAGGGAAGCTCTCGCCTCTTAATAACTTAGTCTGATCACCTGTTAAACCAGCAACGTCAACTTCGCCAGCCTTGAAAGCATTAAGAATTGCGTTAGAATCGTTGATCATAACCATATTAATTGTCTCAAGAGCGATATCCTTTGCGCCGTAGAAATCAGGGTTCTTGGTAAGAACGATTTTGCTCTCATGTTCCCAAGAAGTCATTACGAAAGGACCATTGTAAACCATCTTATCTGCGTCAGTACCATAAGTTGTACCAAACTCAGCGTATGCCTTCTCATTAACAGGTGCGAATACACCGAATGCTAAGGTATCAAGGAAATAAGAGGTAGGATTCTCAAGAGTAACCTCTAAGGTGTAATCATCAGCAGCCTTGAAGCCGAGCTGATCAGCACCAACCTCGCCACTATTGTATGCAAGACCATTCTTGAAGATATAGCCAAAGTATGCATAATCAGCAGCAAATTCAGGTGTTAAAAGAGAGGTCCATGCAAATACGAAGTCTTTAGCAGTAACGGGTTCACCGTTTGACCACTTCGTATCATCGCGAAGCTTGAAGGTATAATTTAAACCATCATCACTAACAGTCCAAGTTTTTGCAACACCAGGCTGTACCTTATCGTTTGCATCCAGTGTTACAAGATTCTCAATAACATGACGAAGTACTGAGAAGGAAGTAGTATCAGTTGTTGTTACGGAAAACATTTCCGGGGGCTCAGATGCAATGTTAACTGTGATAGAATTAGCATCAGCTGTTCCTGGGTAAGCACTTCTATCATCAGATGCCTGAGTATCTGTGCTAGATTCTTCTTTCTTTGTGCCGCATGCAGTAAACATTGCTACTGTCATTGCTAATACAAGCATTACGGCAAGTAATTTCTTAAATTTCATAAATATATTCTCCTCCTTTTATGGTATATAAAAAGGAAGTATATTATCATACACTTCCTTAGTATATAAATGATACACACATTCTAATACATAAATGAATAATAGTCAAGATAGGAACTTTATTTAGACTGGCTATTTTATTGAAACGATATAGGATTTTATCTTATTTCATTGTTTTCCATCATAATTCGTCACCATCAGACATGTTATGTCGTATTTTGCTATACATGCACCTTTTTCTTATGCAATCATATAATGTGGCATGAAGGAGTAAAATTAATAAACTTAATTTGCGCAGCTAGTAGCGCATGAATGGAGGTTATTATGTTACCTAGTTATGATATTGGAATCTTTGGCGGAGATAACCGCCAGGTATATATGGCCCGTTCCTTTCTGGCAAAAGGCTATTCCGTTGCCACTTACAGCATACAGACACCGGTTACCCATGAACGGAGTATCGCATGCACAACATTAAGCGATTTGTTCAAAAGCTGTAAAATTCTCGTCGGTCCGATACCTATGTCCAGAGATAAGGTCACAGTCTATTCAACTTCCATTTCGGAAGATCTTACCATAGCGAACGTTGCCGAATTACTATCCAAAGATCATCTCCTGTTCGGCGGTATCCTTCCTCCTTCTATCACAAAAGTCTGCGAAGCAGAGGGTATCTTTTATTATGATCTTATGAAGAATGAGAGAATTACAATTTTAAATGCAATAGCGACCGCAGAAGGCACCATTATGGAAGCCATTGCAAGCAGTGATCAAAATATTCATGGAAGCAAGTGCCTGGTCTTGGGATATGGGCGTTGTGCGAAGGTGCTTGCAGCGAAGCTGAAGGCAATGGATGCTCATGTGCTGGTAGCCGCACGGAACGAAGAAGCTCTTGCTTATGCAGAGTCGTTCGGCCTCTCGACAGTAACTCTTCCTTATATTAAATGCATTCTACCATCCTGTGATTATATATTTAATACCATACCCTCCCTTGTCTTAACCCCCGATTGTCTGGATTATGTCAATAAGCACGCCTGTATCATTGACATTGCCTCTGCACCCGGTGGGTTGGACTATGCTTATGCCAAAACACTTAATCTTAATGCAA
This sequence comes from Herbinix sp., assembly GCA_029239365.1. GTDB lineage: Bacteria > Bacillota > Clostridia > Lachnospirales > Lachnospiraceae > Mobilitalea. The sequence continues at coordinate 6,269 of JAQZBA010000067.1, forward strand.
AATTGTGTCTCGGGCTGCCTGGCAAGGTAGCTCCAAGAACTTCAGCAGATATTCTGGTAACAACCATCCATTCGTTTATCAAAGAAAGAAGTGATTAAATGGCTCTCAGTGGAAAGAAAATCGGGGTAGCCTTAACCGGCTCCTATTGTACTTATGATACTGTATTCCCACAGATTGAACAACTAGTCAAGGATAATAATGACGTTACAACTATCTTCTCAGATCGCTCACAGGTAACAGATACCCGCTTCGGAAAAGCCGATGACTTCCTGAATAAAGCGAAAACAATAACAGGCAAGGACCCAATTATGACTATCGTGGATGCTGAAAAAATCGGTCCGCACAGCCTTTTTGATATTCTAATTATTGCACCCTGTACCGGTAATACCCTAGCTAAGTTAGCCAATGCCATCACAGATTCAACTGTTCTTATGGCAGTAAAAAGTCAGCTTCGTAATAACAAACCGGTAGTAATTGCAATGGCAACCAATGATGCTCTTAGTAATAATTTAAAAAACATAGGCCTACTACTCGGTTCTAAAAATGTCTATTTCGTTCCCTTTGGGCAAGATAATTACAAAAGTAAGCCTTACTCAATGGTAGCAAATTTTGACTTAATGCTTCCAACCTTGGAAGAAGCACTGGAAGGCAGACAGCTTCAACCAATTGTTCTTGCTCCAAGATAGTAATTACTAATTAATTAAAGATTTCATCAAGTTAGAAATCAGAAATCAATGGAATAACTATAAATTGTGAGGTGATAGCATGTGCGGAATTGCTGGCTTTTGTAATATAGGAGCGGACTACACAAGAAATTATGAGAAATGGCACGACACATTAGTGACTATGAGACAAAGATTAGTTCATCGTGGACCGGATGATGAAGGTGAATTGCTACTGTCCAGAGTCGGGTTGGCACACACCCGATTATCCATCATCGATCTTAATCGGGGACACCAACCTATGACAAAACAGAAATCTGGTGCTTCCTACACTATCATCTACAACGGAGAACTCTATAACACTGCAGAGCTGAGAGAAAACCTGATCAATATGGGCTATCTTTTTAAGACACATACGGATACCGAAGTGATATTAACCGGTTTTATGGCCTTCGGTGGGGAATTCGTAAAGGAATTGAACGGCATTTTCAGCTTTGCTGTATGGGATGAAAACAATTGCACCCTGTACCTTGCCAGAGACCGTTTCGGAGTTAAACCTTTATTCTATGCTTGGAAGGATCACACCCTCATTTTCTCCTCAGAAATCAAAGCTCTCTTCGCATATCCTGGAATCAAGCCTCAAGTTGATGCCGACGGCTTATGCGAAGTTTTTGGACTTGGCCCGGCCAAATCATATGGCAAAGGTGTATTCAAAAATATCCACGAAGTATTAGCAGGTAATATCATAACCATGAACGAACATGGCCTGATTGAAAAGCCTTATTGGAGCTTAATTAGTGCTCCACATGAAGACAACTATGCAACTACCGTCGAGAAGACTTCCTACCTATTATATGATGCAGTGAAACGTCAGATGATTTCTGACATCCCCATCTGTACTCTTCTCTCCGGTGGTGTAGATAGTAGTTTGGTCACAGCAATCTGCGCCAGGGAATTAAAACAGCAAGGTCTTCCTCTTCGAACCTATTCTTTTGATTTCAAGGACAATGACACGCATTTTAAAGCTAATTCCTTTCAGCCTTCACAGGATCGCCCTTATGTAGACATTATGATCGATCATGTAGGTAGCAATCATACCTATCTGGAATGTGATAACCTTGATCTGGCAGACCATCTCTATCCAGCCGTCGATGCCAGAGATCTCCCTAATATGGCCGATGTTGAGTCCTCACTCCTATACTTCTGTCGGAAGGTTGCTGCACAGACAAAAGTTACTCTCACCGGCGAATGTGCAGATGAGATATTCGGTGGATACCCATGGATTAACCGCCCGGAGCTTATGGAGTTGCATACCTTCCCCTGGTCAAACAGTATGGATACCCGTAAGTTCCTCTTATCTAAGGATCTTCTCTCTACTCTGGATCTGGATGGTTATGTGCAGGGTGCTTATGAAAAATCAATAGCAGAGGTTCCCCGTCTGGTAGGCGAGAACCCACTGGAAGCCCGCCGAAGAGAAATCGCTTACCTTAATCTCAAATGGTTTATGGTAACTCTGCTTGATCGAATGGATCGCTGCAGTATGTTCTCCGGTCTGGAAGCCAGAGTTCCCTTTGCAGATCACCGGATTGTTGAATACGTATGGAATGTACCCTATTCTATGAAGGCAAAGGACGGAGTAGTCAAAGGCTTGTTACGTGATGCAGGGAAAGGTCTTGTACCTGATGAGATTCTGTTTCGTAAGAAGAGTCCATATCCCAAGACCTATCATCCGAACTACGAAACACTCCTAGGAAACAGGTTATTGGATATTATCTCTGATCCTAATGCTCCTATCCTACCTCTCATCGATGCTAAAAAGGTAAAAACTTTTCTTAGTTCACCTTCCGATTATGGAAAGCCCTGGTATGGACAGTTGATGGCAGGACCTCAGATGATTGCCTATCTGCTTCAGATCAACTACTGGCTGGAGAAGTATCATATCGAACTGGTGTGATTGGGGAGGTTATGGCAAAGGGCAGATTAGGGCAAAGAGGAGTTTATGGCAAAGGGCAGGTTATGGCAAAGGGGAAGGTTGCCGGCTTAACTGACAGGGGCAATGTTTTTCGGATGCTCAACAGGTGACTGGCTGTATGCATCAGAATCGACACAGATAATGCTTGTGTCGTTCTGCTTCGTACAGCTTCAGCCACCTGTGTAGCATTACGAAAAACAGTTTTGCCTCCTGTCAGCTTAAGCCCGGCAACCTTCTGTTCCAAAAAGAATTCCTAAAGTTTATAAACTCCGATCGAAGCCTGAACGGGTTGCGAAGCAACAACTTCATTTCCGCGAAGTGCGCATCCCAAAGTGAACTACGTACACTATGCGGAGCGTTTTTATCATATAGGAAGCACTTTCCTATATGATAAAAAAGGCTGTCCGGGGTTTTATCCATGGACAGCCTATTATTACTTATCATTAATAATCGGATTGATGATCCCCGACTTATTTCTCGGTGTTAGGTTTTTCGATCTCTACGATAGCGCTCTTCTTCATAGGAATTCTGCAATTCTTATTGTTGCCGAATTCAATGATTGCGATCTCATCCATAACATCGATTACTACTCCGTAGAAACCACCTGAGGTTAATACACTATCTCCTGCTGCAATGGTGGAGAGCATCATATTCATCTTCTTCTGCTGTTTCTTCTGGGGACGGATCAGCATAAAATAAAGTAAAAGACCTAAGAAACCTACCTCTACAACTAATAACAGCATTGAGCTTGTTGATGAACCGGTTGCACCGGTTAAAAGCATTAAATTATTCATTATAATATTCCTCCTAATTGATTTTTCTATAATTCAATGTTATTCGCTACTAAGCTTCGCTCCTAACAAATCCTTCGAGTCTCATCTTCTTATACTCTTTATAACGTTTATCTCGGATTGCTTCTCTAATTTCCTCCATCATATGGTTATAGAAATAGAGATTATGGAGTACCATCAGTCTCATTCCCAGCATTTCCTTCGCCTTCAGCAGGTGTCTGATATAAGAACGGCTGTAATGCTTACATGCAGGGCAACCGCAACCTTCCTCAATCGGTCGGTCGTCCACCTCATACATCGCATTCACGAGGTTCATCTTACCATGATTGGTGTAGGCATTACCATGTCTACCATTTCTGGTAGGATAGACGCAATCGAAGAAATCAACACCTCTGTCCACTGCTTCAAGAATATTCGCAGGGGTTCCTACCCCCATCAGATAGACAGGCTTATGGAGTGGAAGATAAGGTACGGTCTCATCAAGAATTCGATACATCTCATCATGGCTTTCACCGACCGCTAAACCGCCTAATGCATAACCATCCAAATCCATCTCTGAAATCAGTTTCGCATGTTCAATACGGATATCCTCGTAGGTTCCACCCTGGTTGATGCCAAAAAGCATCTGATGCTTATTGATGGTATCTTCAAGTCCGTTCAACCGGTCCATCTCTGTCTTACAGCGTTTCAACCAACGGGTCGTCCGGTCAACGGAGTTCTGCATATATTCTCTAGTTGCCGGATGGGGAGGACATTCATCAAAGGCCATCGCAATTGTTGAGGCAAGATTCGATTGAATCTGCATACTTTCTTCCGGTCCCATGAATATCTTTCTACCATCGATATGAGAGCTGAAATAAACTCCCTCGTCCTTTATCTTGCGTAGTCCGGAAAGTGAAAATACTTGAAATCCACCGGAGTCCGTTAATATTGGCTTGTCCCATACCATGAATTTATGAAGTCCGCCCATCTGTCTCACAATTTTGTCACCTGGTCTTACATGCAAATGATAGGTATTGGACAATTCCACCTGTGTTCCGATTTCATTCAGATCCATCGTAGATACTGCACCCTTGATTGCAGCTGTCGTTCCCACATTCATGAAGACAGGCGTCTGTATGGTTCCATGGACGGTTTGAACCTCAGCACTCTTCGCTCTTCCATCCTGTTCAATTAATTTGTACATTTTATAATTGTTCCTACTTTCTATTGCCTCGACACATTTAAGATAAGTCTAGGTCATTATCACACCTAAAGCTTCATTTTTAACATTACAAGTATACCCTTAAAAGGTTTTATTTTCAACTAAAATATCTTGTATTCATAAATAATTAATGAAATGTTTAGTAAGGTTTTCTATCTGTATACAAAATGCATGCAAAAAAACACTCCGTCTAATAATTCGACATTATTCTATTGTACATTATGCACAAATTCAGTGTGCAATATAGCAAGAAAAGGATTAAAATATAATACTTATTGCAATATTATGACTTAATTGGTAGAATTAATATGGTTATTCAGATATATTTAAGTAAGAAGTGTATCTATTGCTGGAGGTAAGCTATGTCAATCAAGAAATCCCTACGTATATTGCTAATTGTTTCATCCATGATACCTGTTATATTGGTGTCCGTGATAGCGCATGGATTATTAACCAATCGTCTGGTTGATTTGAATACCCAGAATATCCTTCGACTTACCGAGACGACTAAGAAAGGTCTCGAGGCTATACTGGAAACCCAACGTACTGAAGTATCCTTACTCGCTATTCAGGAAGAACTTGTGGATGCAGTTCATTTAAATAACAATAATCGCGCCTTTTCCTTTATTACAGTGAATGAATTACTTCATAAGCGTTTTGATAACTATGATAATTGTGAACGTATCTCCTTATATAATATCAAAAATGAAATTATCGCAAGCTCTGACCCCTCCGCAATCGGAGGGTCAACAAGATCCGGACTTACCCTGTCCTATATGCTGGCTACCAAGTCAATTGCTCTCGCAGTGGATGGTCTACGTCCTATGGCCAGCAATGGTAAGATAATCTATTCTGTTGAAATCGGGGCACCGATTATAGATCTCGAAAATGGGGTGATTCAAGGCTACATCATCAGCACCATTAATGCCTCTTACTTCGAGAAGTATCTAAGCTCATTTACAATCGGTGAAACAGGCTACTGTATCCTGCTCGATAAGGACGGTAATGTAATATACCATCCGGACTCCTCCTTAATAGGAACTGAGATTAATTCCGAACGACTTTCCTCCCTTGTAGATAATTATAACAACGGAGCAATCATGTCGAATGGAACCTTTGAGTATTTTTATGAGAATACCAATCAGGTTTATGGCTATAGCCTTATACCTGAGCTTAACTGGGTATTGCTTGTTAAGCAGGATATATCCGATATCCAGTCTGTTACAACCATTATTTTGACTGTACTAATTATTATTAGTGCAATATTGCTTGTAGTAATCATTTTCTTCGCCAATACTCTTGCCCGCAGGTACTCAACTCCGATTATAGCCTTGAGAGACGCCATGCGTACCGCTTCCGACGGTAACCTCACTGTTCAATCCAACATTAAAGCGAACAATGAGCTCGGCGAGTTATCGAAGAATTTCAATAAGATGTTACATATCATTAAAACCAATTACGAAGATCTGGAATCAATGCATGAGGAGCTCCTTTCTAATGAGGAACAGCTCAGGTCCAACTATGATCATATCGAGTTTCTGGCTTACCATGATACCCTGACCAATCTTCCGAACAAACTGGCCTTCTTAGATTATGTCAATGCAGTATTAATGGGTTCAGGAAACGGAGAGAAGATTCATGCCGTTTACTTCGTTGACCTGGATAACTTCAAGACTGTGAACGATACCCTTGGTCATGAATATGGTGATACCCTTCTTGTGAAAACAGCGCAGCTATTATCCTCCATCATCGGTAATAATGGCATGCTGGCAAGGGCCGGTGGTGACGAGTTCCTATTATTCAAAGAAGACATTGCCTCGAATGAAATAGCAGTTGAATTCGCTTCCCAGATTATTGAGAGCTTCCGAAACCCGGTTGATCTAGATGGTGAGATTGTATATGTATCAATGAGTATCGGTATCTCCATCTATCCTGAGAATGGCTTATCCTCTAAGACATTAATTAAAAACTCTGATATTGCTATGTACAAATCAAAAGATACCGGCAAAAACAAGTTTACCATATTTGATGCAAAGATGGAGGAGGAGCTGAACCGCAACACTTTAATCCTAGAGGTACTTCGAAGCTCCATCGAAAATCAGGATATCTATATACTATACCAGCCACTCATCGAACTGGTGACCAATAATGTGATAGGCTTCGAGGCTTTAATGAGAATACATAACGAGCGCCTTGGCCAATTGAGTCCCTCTGAGTTTATTCCAATCGCAGAAGAAAGCGGCCTGATTATAGAATTAAGCTCCTGGTTAATCCGTGAGGCTTGCAATTTCAATAAAAAATTGATTGACCTGGGCTCCAGACCCCGTCCTGTATCAGTAAATATCTCTTCTATCCAGATTAATCGCCCCGGATTCATCAGTATGCTTTCGGAAATTCTGGAAGAGACACAACTACCTCCTCAGTATCTAGAGCTTGAGATCACAGAAAGCACCTTAGTTTCCTCCATAATGGATGCAACGAAGCTGTTAAGTAATCTGCAGGAATTAGGAGTTAAGATATCTCTGGATGACTTTGGTACAGGTTATTCTTCCTTAAATTATCTGACGAAGATGCCGATTGATACTTTAAAGATTGATAAATCCTTCATAGATAACATCTGCACCAGTGAAAAGGATGCACAGATCGCAGAATCCATTATTCAATTAGCCCACGGCTTGGATATCAAGGTCGTAGCAGAAGGTGTAGAATGCGAAGACCAGTTAGCTATGTTACGTACAAAGCACTGCGATATCATCCAGGGCTATATCTTCAGTCGGCCTTTACAACCCTCTGATTTATTAATGATTATCAAGGAGGATGATTTGATTACCCAGTGCTCACTATTCTAGACAACGCGACAACCGGAAGAAGCACGCTTTGCAAACATACTACACTAATAAG
>JAQZBA010000068.1 GCA_029239365.1 Herbinix sp.
TGTATTAAAGCCGGAATTCATGAATACGGTAATGCGTAAATATGGTTTTCGTGATTGGGATTCCGTGCTTGCAGCTGTCGGGCATGGTGGCTTGAAGGAAGGCCAGATTGTTAATAAGCTGCTAGAGGAATATAAGAAAAAGTATAAAAAAGAGATCACAGACGAGAATGTTCTGGAGGCGGTTCAAGAGATTAAAGAACGAATCCCTCAGAAGAAATCGAAGAGTGGTATCGTGGTGGAGGGTATTCATGACCTGGCAGTCCGCTTCTCCAGATGCTGCAGCCCGGTACCCGGAGATGAGATCGTAGGGTTTGTTACCCGCGGACGCGGTGTATCCATCCATCGCACAGATTGTATCAATGTAATCAACCTACCGGAGGAAGACCGAGCAAGATTAATCGATGCAGAATGGAATGTATCTGCAGATGGCAAAGAAACCGGTGGAGTATATAGCGCTGAGATTAAGATCTATGCGAATAACCGTACCGGCGTATTGGTCGATATCTCGAAGGTACTGACAGAGAATAAGATTGATGTAACCTCCATGAATGTCAGAACCAGTAAACAGGGTAAGGCCACCATCAGTATTGGTTTTGAGATTAATGGTAAGGATCAACTCAATGAGATTATCACCAAGATTAGAAATGTGGAAAGCATAATTGATATTGAACGTACTGCCGGCTAAATAGGAATTATTGAAAAGCATAATTCATACCTAAGCCTGCGTAATCCCCGGCGTAAACTAATTCGAAGGGTAATGCTATTGAAAAGAAGGTATGTACTAGTAATAAATGTATTGGAGGTTCGGATGAGTGAATTAATTTTGAAGACCCTTGTGCTCGGTATGGTTCAAACGAATTGCTACATTGTTAGTAATAGCGAGACCAAGGAAGCAATTGTATTTGATCCGGCAGATCATGCCGATAGAATAGAACAGTACTTGAAAGCAAATGACCTTGTGTGTAAAGGTATTTTACTCACACATGGTCATTTTGACCATATTTTAGCAGCGGAAGAACTTGCAGCCGCAACACAAGCATCCATCTATGCCCATGAGGAGGAAGCGAAGCTTCTTGCAGACCCTCATAGGAATGCCTCCTCCCAGATACACAAGGAGTGTAGCCTGGTTCCGGAGATGTTATTGAAGGACGGGCAAGTATTGCAGCTGGCCGGATTCACGATTAAGGTAATTCATACACCCGGGCATACAGCCGGTGGAGTGTGCTATTATTTCTTGGGAAAAGGAACCTTAATTAGTGGTGACACATTATTTCGGGACAGCATCGGAAGGACGGATCTACCCACAGGCAATGGTAGACTATTAGTGGATTCCATTCATGATAAGCTGATGTCGTTAGAAGATCAGGTGAAAGTATATCCGGGTCATGGTGCTTCTACAACCATTGGTTATGAGAGGGATAATAATATCTATCTGAGCGGTAATTGGTTTAGTGAATAGTGGCTGCGTAACCAAAGTGTAAACCGTCTCGCATGCGAGACATTGCATATTTGGCACAATTCTAAGAGTTGGAATGAGGTTAGTAGGAAGAACAGCGAAACAGTATAGGAGCTATAATGATTGAAGTAATATTATCAGAGAAAGCATATGAAAATGATGTCTACCCCTTAGTGAAAGCGTTTTATCCTGATGAGGTTATTAAGGTATATGCTAAAGAGGAATATCAAGCCGGTCATTTGCAGGCGGTAAAATCGGCTGAGGTTAGCGAAACAGGGGTTAGTAAGCCTAGTATAGAGCAATTGTGGATTGATTTTTTACCACAATGCATTGAGATATCACTGGTTATTGATGATAATCCTGTTATATCAGAGCAACGGATGCTTTTGGACAAGCTTGCTAAATCAAAATATAAGAATGCAGCAAAGCGTTTTCTTTATGAGAAGTTATCAGATCGCACAAATAAGACATTACCCTGGGGGATTCTAACCGGAATTCGTCCGACTAAACTAGTGTATGAGCTTTTGGAGCAGAGTGAGACGGAAGATACAATTTATCATCTGATGAGGAGTGAGTACCTCTGTAGTGATGAGAAGATTGCTATGAGCATTGATATCGCAAGAAGGGAATTACAGCTTCTGAGTGAGTTGGATTATCGGAAGGGTTATAGCATATACATCGGTATTCCCTTTTGTCCGAGTACCTGCTTATATTGTTCCTTTACCTCTTATTCTGCAGCAAAGTATTCGGAATATATTGAGAGATATCTGGATGCATTGGAGAAGGAGATACGTTCCTTTGCCAATTGTTTTCCTGACAAGAGACTTACTACTGTTTACCTTGGCGGAGGTACGCCGACTACTCTTTCGGCAGAACAACTGGACCGTCTCTTAGGTCTGGTTAGGGAACAGTTTGACTTTACTTATGTGAAAGAATTCTGCGTTGAAGCAGGAAGACCCGATAGTATTACCAGGGACAAATTAATGGTATTAAAAAAATGGGGTGTAGGTCGCATCTCCATCAACCCACAGAGTATGCAGCAGAAGACCCTAGACATCATCGGAAGAAGACATACGATAGAACAAGTGATAGAGGCGTTCAGGTTAGCTAGAGATACCGGACATGATAACATTAATATGGATATTATCATTGGCTTGCCCGGGGAGAATCCGGAGGATGTGTCAGATACCCTGCAACAGATTAAAAAGCTTAATCCGGAAAGCCTAACCGTGCATACCCTGGCGATTAAACGTGCTGCCAGATTAAATATTGAAAAAGAACAATATGTGGATATGAAAGCCTCCGAAGTTCCTCAGATGATGGAGCAGACCATACAATTCGCTAATAAGAATAATTATCTCCCATATTATCTCTATAGACAGAAGAATATGGCAGATAACCTGGAGAACATCGGTTATGCCAGGAATGGTAAGGAAGGGATCTATAATATACTTATTATGGAGGAAAAGCAGACTATTCTTGCCCTCGGCGCAGGTGCTATGTCAAAGTTCGTCTTCCATAAGGAAAATCGCCTGGAACGTGTCGATAACGTGAAGAGCGTCACAGACTACATCAGTCGGATTGACGAAATGATCACTAGAAAGAAAATCTTCCTAGAGGAGAATATAGCTAACTTATAAATAGATTAGATATCAAGCTACTTATTGTTGGAAGTTTGTCATTGTAAACATAATTATATCGATTATCAGAACGGAGGACTATTATGATAACACAACGACCCAAAGGAACGCAAGATTGGTACGGTTCCAGCATTCATAAGCGTACTATCATTGAGGGGATCGCAAGAAAGATCTGCAAGGCCTATCATATAAAAGAGATCATAACTCCTGCATTTGAGCATACCATCCTGTTTCAGAGGGGAGTGGGCGAGACGACAGATGTTGTTCAGAAGGAGATGTATACCTTTGATGACAAGGGTAATCGAAGCATCACTCTTAAACCCGAAGGTACGGCAGGTGCTGTACGTGCATATCTGGAGAACAGCCTTTATGCTGAAAGCCAGCCAACTAAGCTGTTTTACTTTACACAGGCCTTCCGTTATGAGAATCCGCAGAGTGGAAGACTTCGTCAGCATCATCAGTTTGGTATCGAATTCTTAGGCTCGGCAAGTCCCTTAGCAGAAGTTGAGTTGATTTCATTACTTACGCAGTTCATGAAAGAGCTTGGAATGAATGGTGCTAGGCTCCACATTAATAGTATCGGATGTGGTAATTGCCGCAAGACTTATAATGAAGCCTTACTTACCTATCTGAAGCAACACGAGGATAAGCTTTGCCCAACCTGTCGTGAAAGAATGCTTAAGAATCCGTTACGTGTCATTGATTGTAAGGTTCCGACCTGCAAGACAATCGTTAAGGATGCACCTCGAACGATTGAATATCTGGATGAAGAATGTCAGGTACATTTTGATGAATTGAAGAGCCTGCTGGATGATATAGGTATCTCCTATGAGGTTGATACCGGAATCGTTAGAGGACTGGATTATTATACGAAGACCGTGTTTGAATTCGTCAACGAAGAGGGCTTTACCTTATGTGGTGGTGGAAGATATGATAATCTTATTCATGAGCTAGATGAAAAGCAGGATATTCCGGCTGTTGGCTTTGGCTTTGGTATTGAGCGCATCATCAATGAATTAGCAGCAGAAGGTGTTACACTGGCGCCGGAACCTTCGGTAGAATTGTATGTCGGTATTCTTGGTAGAGAAGCGAAAGCAGAAGCATTTAAGCTGGTTCAAAAATTGAGATTGGCAGACATCATCGTTGAAACAGATTATATGGATCGTAGCGTGAAAGCCCAGATGAAATATGCCAATAAAATAGGGGCAAAGAATACAGTAATCATTGGTGCAGATGAGCTTACGAACAACAGAGCGAATATTAAGAACATGGAAACAGGAGAACAGACAGAGGTTGCCTTAGATCAATTGGCTGAGTTTTTCTTATCATAAGGAACAAAGCAGATATAGAGATCTCGTAAAAGATTTAGACTTAAGTAATATTGAACCCTAGGAACAAGGAAGAAGAATATATTCCCATAATACATTGTTTGACGGACCGTACAATCGTGTAATGTCCGGCAAGCAGAGTGTGAGGGTGTATATTGTCCTTCCTTGTTCTTTTTTGATTCCTTTTGAGTGAAAGCCCATTGATTCTATCTATTTTCTATAGGGGTAACGGACCCGGAGGCTTCCTTATTTCACTTATACTTATAATTATTGAAGTTTATTATTCGACATGTAGAATCACATATTGACAATGTGGTACTATATTACTATAATGGAATTAAACAGAAGTGAGTGTTTACTACGTATAATGTAAATAAATGTTATTCAATCAATTTTCTATTATAACAAAGGAGGTATAAGGTATGAAGAGTTATAAAAATTGGAACATATCTATGAAATTAATGGCAGGTTTTTTGATTATCTCCCTTATTGCAGCATTTCTTGGTACCGTAGGAGTAATCAGCATCAAGAAGATGAATGTAGCAGATAGGAATCTATATCAGGAGAACACTTTAGGGGTAACCTTATCCAGTTCGGCCGGTACTTATCTGCAAAGGATCCGTTACCTTTCCTTGGAAATGACTGTTTTAGAAACCGATCAACTTCGTGATGAGGCAGTGGTAAAGCTTCAAAAATTTATGGCAACGATTGATGATATACTGTTACAATATGAGCAACGTATGGTTGATGAAGATCCCACCGTTTTCAATAATGTTATGGAGGAGTGGGAATTGTACAAGGTCTATATGAATGAGATTCTTACTGAGGTTCAAAATCATAATCTGAAGCGAGCGACAGAAATTATGCTGTATGACTCAGATGAGACAGTATCCGTATTAAGAGATGATCTGGAAGCATTGCTGGTGGAAAATACTAACGCAGCAAAGATTAAATCGGAGAGTAATGATTCTCTCGCTGATAGTGCAAGCTTAACAATAATTTCTTTAATTACTGCTGGGTTAATTATATCAATTCTATTAGCATTCTATATCTCTAGACTAATCAGCAAGCCGATTAACAAGCTAGTTGATGTTGCAGGACGATTAGCTCTTGGAGACGTGAATGTTAGTGCAAAGGTAGATAGACAAGATGAGACCGGTAAGCTAGCGAATGCTTTTGAGAAAATGATTGAGAATATTCGAAGTCAAGCGCATGCAGCGGAACGAATTGCATCGGGTGATTTAACAGTAGATGTAGCAGTTAGATCTGAGGATGACTTACTTGGTAAGAAGCTATATGAAATGGTACATAATAATAATGAGATTCTGTCAAATATCGCAACCGCCTCAGATCAGGTAGCAGTTGGAGCAAAACAGGTGTCCGATACAAGTATGGCGTTGTCCCATGGTGCCACAGAACAAGCTGCTTCCGTGGAAGAGTTAACTGCTTCACTTGAAGAGATATCAGCACAGACAGAAATGAATGCTAAAAATGCGAACAAAGCGAATGAATTGGCGGAGACTGCAAAGGTTAATGCAGTCCAAGGTAATAGTCAGATGAAAGATATGTTAAGTGCCATGGAAGACATCAATGAATCCTCCATGAATATATCTAAGGTAATTAAAGTGATCGATGATATCGCATTCCAAACAAATATATTAGCGCTGAATGCAGCAGTGGAAGCGGCAAGAGCCGGTCAGCATGGCAAAGGCTTTGCTGTTGTAGCGGATGAAGTACGTAACCTGGCAGCTCGTTCCGCAAGTGCAGCTAAGGAGACGACTGATATGATTGAAGGCTCCATTAAGAAAGCAGAGGGTGGAACCAGGATTGCGAAGGATACAGCAGTAGCCTTAAGTAAGATTGTTGATGGAGTAGAGAAGGTAGCAAATCTGGTAAATGATATTGCAATCGCTTCGAATGAGCAGGCGATGGGCATTCAGCAGATCAATCAGGGGATTATGCAGGTATCCCAAGTTGTTCAGACCAATTCTGCAACCTCAGAAGAAAGTGCTGCAGCTAGTGAACAGTTATCCGGTCAGGCGTCCATGCTGAAGGAAACCGTAAACAAATTCAAATTAAACAAAGCGCAAGGGTCAAGAGCGAGATATAATGAGGTCAGCCCGGAGGTAATGATGATGCTTGAGAATATGACTAAGAATAAAAGGTCAAATGTTGAAGCAATCGAACCTGAGGAGTATACCAAGCCGAAGATCGTGCTGAGCGATAAGGAATTTGGTAAGTACTAGATGAATTGTTTTTGGAGGTGATCTAATGTCAGATCAATATTCAAATGAGCCTTTAATGGAGATGTTTTTATTTGAAACCTCTCAGTTATTGGAGCAATTAGAGCAGAATATTCTTTCTAGTGAGAAGGAAAGTGGGTTTTCTGAAGATTCTATTAATGAGATTTTTCGTATTATGCATACCATTAAAGGTTCTTCCGCTATGATGCTCTTTGATAATATAGCAAAATTAGCACATTCCATCGAGGATTTGTTCTTCTTTATCCGTAAGGAAAAGCCGGAACAGATTGACTTAACCGTTCTATCGGACTTAGTATTAGAAGGTGTTGATTTTATTAAGACCGAGGTAGAGAAGATTAAGGGGAGCAGTCCGGCGGATGGTAATGCAGAGAACTTGGTAGTAACAATCAAGAATTTACTTACAGAGTTGAAGCGGATGAATGCTGCACCGGCGGCAGCATTCACACCGATTCCTTCCGGCGATTATGCATATAAAGCTTTGATACATTTTGAAGAAGGCTGTGAAATGGAAAATATCCGTGCTTATACCATAATCCATAATTTGAAGGAATTATCAAAGGAGATCTATTACATCCCGGAAGATATCATAGATAGTGATGAAAGTATTAATGTAATTCGTAAAAATGGGTTTCAAATATATCTTAAGACAGACAGGGATTACCGGAAGATGCATGAATTCTTTATGCAGACTATCTTCTTAAAGGATATGGAGTTGCTACAACTGGAGGATACAGAATTTGCTCAATATAATAAACCGGAGATAACACCGGAAGAGAACCTAACTAAGTTGTCTATCGGTAAGGAAGTGTCCCAAGTAGAAAAACCGGTTCGTACGGATCAGCTAGAGAAGGAACCGACTACGACAAACACAACACAAAGTATCATTAGTGTGGGAGTTGTAAAGTTGGACAAACTGATGGACTTAGTGGGTGAGATGGTAATCGCAGAAGCGATGGTAATCCAGAACCCGGATCTGAAGGGCCTGCAGCTGAGCAATTTTACGAAGGCTGCAAATCAACTAAATAAAATAACCAGTGAGATACAGGATATTGTAATGTCCATCCGTATGGTTCCGTTATCAGCAACATTTATTAAGATGCACCGTATTGTTCGAGATATGTGCAAGAAGCTGGACAAAGATGTGCACTTAGAAATCATCGGAGAGGAGACAGAGGTAGATAAGAACATCATCGAGCACATATCCGATCCTTTAATGCATCTGGTTCGTAATTCTGTCGACCACGGAATTGAAAATACACAAGAGAGATTAGAGAAGGGCAAGTCTAAGTCAGGAACGATAACTCTGGAAGCTAAGAATGCAGGCAGCGATGTTCTTATCATTGTTAGAGACGATGGTAAAGGTCTGAATAAAGAGAAGATACTTAAGAAGGCAAGAGAAAATAATCTTCTGTTCAAGAATGAAGAGGATATGACGGATAAGGAAATCTACAACTTGATTCTGCTTCCGGGATTCTCTACAAAGGAGAAGGTTACTGAATTCTCAGGGCGTGGTGTCGGCATGGATGTTGTTACAAAGAACATCGAAGCGGTGGGAGGAACCTTATCTGTTGACAGTGTTGCTGAAAAAGGAACGGTTATTACCTTGAAGATACCATTAACACTTGCAATCATTGATGGTATGAACATCAAGGTTGGTAAATCCCGGTATACAATCCCGACGATATCCATCAAGGAATCCTTCCGACCGAAAGAGACGGAAATCATCTATGACCCGGATGGGAATGAGATGATCATGGTAAGAGGAGAATGCTATGCGATTCGCCGTTTACATGAGCTTTATAAGTTGAAGACGAATATCACAAAATTTTCAGAAGGTATCATCATTATGGTGGAACAGGATGAAAAGACAGTTTGTGTGTTTGCTGATGAATTACTGGGTCAGCAGCAGGTGGTTGTAAAGGCATTACCACATTACATTCAGAGCTTTAAGCGAATTAGAGGGCTGGCAGGCTGTACCTTATTAGGAGATGGTAGTATCAGCCTTATTCTGGATGTTGCCAGAATGTTTAATCGTTAAGGGTTATGAATTAAGGAAAGGAGAATAATACATGGCTGAGATTTATAATTCCTTGGAACTAGAAGAAGACACGCAAAAGGATCGATATCTTACCTTCGTCATCGGTAACGAATGTTACGGCTTTGAAATCAAGCATGTTACTGAGATTATCGGAATTCAGGCTATTACTGAGATCCCGGAGCTGCCCGAATATGTAAAAGGTATCATCAATCTAAGGGGTAAGATTATTCCGGTTA
The DNA here is from genome assembly GCA_029239365.1 of Herbinix sp. Lineage (GTDB taxonomy): Bacteria > Bacillota > Clostridia > Lachnospirales > Lachnospiraceae > Mobilitalea. The sequence goes on from JAQZBA010000068.1 coordinate 8,963, forward strand.
TGGATGTCAGATTGCGGTTCAAGCAAAATCCGATTGAGTATAATGACCGTACCTGTGTTATTGTTGTTGATGTAAAAGAGATCTCAATAGGCTTTATTGTAGATCGTGTTGCCGAAGTATTATCGATTCCTGAAGCGGATATTGTTGCTCCGCCTCAGATTCATAAAGGGACCGGTAATAAGTATATCAGGAAAATAGGTAAAGTGGGAAATGAAGTGAAGCTTCTCTTGGATTGTGATATGCTATTAGCAGAGCAGGAAGCGGTAGAGTTAAGCGAAGTGATTTAAGCATATCGTGTCTATGATACAAAGGAACATTAATAAAAACAATGGTTTCATGAAAGGAGGGACTACTTTGAAGATTCTGATCGCTGAAGATGATTTATCGAGTCGCAAATTCTTATATAAATTCCTCTCTCAATACGGTGAATGTGATATGGTCGTTGATGGTTTAGAGGCATTAGATGCTTTCTTGATCTCTCTTAAGGAAAACAAGCCTTATGATCTGATTTGTCTCGATATTATGATGCCGAAGGTCGATGGTGTTAAGGTATTAAAGCATATTAAGGATCTTGAGACCCAGAAAGGCATATTATTGGAAAAAAGATCCAAGGTAATAATGACTACTGCATTGGCTGAGACACAGATTGTCCAGAATGCTTTTGATCTTGGGTGCGATGCTTATGCAGGTAAGCCGATTGATACAGAAAAATTTGTTGAGATATTACAGAAATTAGGACTACTTGACAGGAAGTGATTAAGATAGCAGTTATATGCTGTGAATGGAGCAATAGATCATGGATGGACAAACTTCCTAATTCTGATTATAATGAATGTAAGTAAATACTACGGTAGGTGGAAAATATGGGAATTAACTTATTGCATCGGAAAGAGCAGCTCGTATTAACAACAATTGATATCATTGATGAATTAGGTATTCAGAAGCTGACAACAAGAGAAATCGCCAAACGACAAGAAATTTCCGAAGCAACACTTTTTAGACATTTTAAAAATAAAAACGAATTATTAGCAGCAGTGATTGACTACTTTATACAATTTGATGCAGACATTCTACAATCAGCAAAGCTTCATGATCTCGCACCGACAAAGGCATTGATCTACCTGATTACCTCATATGCAGAGTATTATGAGAACTATAAGGCGATTGCGTCTATTCTTCAGATTTTTGATGTACTGCAATATGAAGCCGATTTATCCGATAAGATAAAGGAAGTTCAACTGAAACGTACCTCGACATTACAGCTATTGATTGAGGAAGCGAAGCAAGCGGGTGAATTCTCTAAAGATATAGATAGTAATATGGTGGCGGTAATGATATCCGGCTTATTCAGAGAAATTTGTTTCAATTGGAAGATAACTAATTATAATTTTTCCTTACGTGAAAGAACTCTTTCTACGTTAGATTTATTACTCACGGCTCTGCATAACAAAAGCTAAGAAGATAAGGAGAATACAATGAAAAGAGTATTAATCGTTGATGATGCTGCTTTTATGAGAATGGCTATAAAAAACATATTGGTAAAACATGATTTTGAGGTGATTGATGAGGCAGAGAATGGATTGGTAGGCCTCAATAAATATAAGGATTTGAAGCCGGACCTGGTTACTATGGATATTACAATGCCGGAGATGACAGGATTGCAGTCTCTGAAGGAAATCATTGCATATGATTCCAATGCTAAGGTAGTGATGGTTTCTGCCATGGGACAGGAGCCAATGGTTATGGAGGCGATACAAAGCGGAGCTAAGTCATTTATCGTTAAGCCTTTTAAGGAAGACCATGTTATTAAGACATTGAATAATATTTTAAATTTATCATAATGTGTATGAAGAATCAAAACAAGTAAGTTATTACGTAGAAGATAAGGAGGAAGGACGGTATGACAAACATACTGGATAATAACCTTGAGTTTGAGGAGGATACACAAAAGGACCGGTATCTGACCTTTGTTCTGGGTAATGAATGCTATGGGATTGAAATTAAGTACGTAACCGAGATTATTGGGATGCAAGTCATCACAGTGATGCCGGAGATACCTGAATATGTTAAGGGAATTATCAATCTGAGAGGTATCATCATACCTGTGATTGATGTAAGAACACGCTTTAAGAAAGAACCGAAAGATTATAATGACAGAACCTGTGTCGTTGTAGTCGATATTAAGGGGCTATCCATCGGACTGATTGTAGATAGTGTGGCAGAAGTTCTAACCATACCGGAGAAGGATATTGTGGATCCGCCTCAGATGAACAGAGGGGCATATAACCGATATATCAAGAAGATCGGTAAGGTAGGAAATGAAGTAAAATTATTGCTGGATTGTGAAAAATTGCTCACGGAGAGTGAAATCGAGAATCTGAGCGAAACGATATAAATATCATATTACGAAATAAAGGAGAGCTGCCTGTGATTACTATTACTAAGAAAGAATTTAATCAACTCTCTACTTTTATTAAAGCAAATTACGGAATCTACTTGAAACCTGAGAAGGAGACACTGGTGATAGGCAGACTTCAGAATGAATTGCTTCAGAAGGGATTTAAGAATTTTTCAGAATATTATGATTATGTCGTAAATGACAAGACCGGAATGGCAGTATCTAATTTGCTGGATAAGATTACTACAAATCATACCTTCTTTATGAGAGAAGCAGATCATTTTACATATTTTAAAGACATTGTTCTTCCCTATATCGCAGCGAAAGCTACGGATAGGGATTTACGCATTTGGTGCGCAGGCTGCTCTAGTGGTGAGGAGCCATACACCTTAGCAATACTCTTGGAGGAATATTTCGGTAAGGACAAGCTGTACTGGGATACTAAGGTGTTGGCAACAGATATCTCCGGCAAAGTGCTGGAGGAAGCAAAAAAGGGGATCTATAGTAACAAGGCAATGGAGACACTTCCTGCCAAATGGCGTCTTAGCTATACAACGAAAATGGATAGTGATAATTCGGTTTTCATAGAAAAGATTCGTAATGAGGTAATCTTCCGCAAGTTTAACTTAATGGAAGCAGTATTTCCCTTTAAGAAGAAATTTCATGTTATTTTTTGTAGGAATGTAATGATATATTTTGATGAAAAGACAAAAAATACCCTAGTTAATAAATATTATGATTTATTAGAGTCTGGCGGTTATCTGTTTATAGGACATTCGGAATCACTTAATCGTGATGAATTAAGGTTTAAATACGTTCAACCGGCAGTCTATAGAAAAATTTAAGTGAGGTGATCAATTCGATGTCGAATAAAATCAGGGTTCTTATCGTCGATGATAGCATTTTATTTCGTGAGGTGCTGATGAGGGGATTATCCTCCGATCCGTATATTGAAGTGGTTGCTACTGCGAATGATCCATATGATGCGAGGGATAAGATAGTCTCTGTAAAACCTGATGTAATGACCTGTGATGTTGAGATGCCGAAAATGAATGGAATTGAATTTATCCAGAGACTTATGCCTCAATATCCACTTCCGATTATTGTAGTAAGCTCCACCTCAGGTACTGTTTTTGATGCCATGAATGCAGGTGCTGTTGATTTTGTCGGAAAGCCGGATTTATCCTCGGTGAATAATGTAGAAAATTTTATTAAGGATTTGATCATAAAAATTAAGATTGCCTCCAATGCCAAGGTAAATAATGCTGTAATGGATTCACCTATAAAGAAAATAATCGGTAATGAGATTGCTGGAAGAGGTAAGATTATTGCAATTGGGGCTTCTACCGGCGGTACAGAAGCAATCTATTCTATTCTAAAAAATCTGCCCACAGATATTCCCGGTATCGTTATCGTCCAACATATTCCTTCTAACTTTTCCCGTATGTTCGCTGAAAGGTTGAATAACCAGACGAACCTAACTGTGAAAGAAGCAAAATCAGGAGACTATCTAGAACGAGGTCATGTACTGATCGCTCCCGGAGATCAACATATGATAATACGCCATATCGGTGATCGATATAAGGTGGAATGTTTTGAGGGAGAAAAGGTGAATGGACATTGTCCCTCTGTCGATGTGCTATTTGAATCTGTTGCGAAGGAAGCAGGAAAGAATGCAGTAGGCGTTATTTTGACAGGAATGGGCTATGATGGAGCGAAGGGCTTGATGTCTATGAGAAGAAAAGGTGCAAGGACCTTAGGGCAGGATGAAAAATCCTGCGTAGTTTATGGTATGCCTAAGGTAGCCTTTAACATAGGCGCTGTTGAGAAGCAAGCATCCTTGGACAATATGGCATTTTCCATCTATAATATGCTTAATTGATGAGAAAGCTTTTCCTTATAGATAAAAGGGATAACATAGAAATGTTTCATTAAAGGATGGTAGGATACCAATGAAAATGTTGCAAAATAATGATAAACTTGCTTCTGAAATCTTATCTGCTATAGGACATGGTATTATAGCTACTGATATAGAAGGAAAGGTTAACTATATCAATCAGCATGCGGAGCAGATTCTGGAGACCACATCAAAGGATGTTCTAGATAAGAATTTTGATCAGATCTTCGAACTGTATCATGCTGAAACGAAGGAAAGATTACCGGATCCGGTAGCAAATGTGATTCAAAATAATGTGCAGACCGGACTTGAAGCGAATAGTGTCCTAATAATTCATAATACAATTAAATATGTATCCGCGGCTTGCACACCTTATTATAACAGGGATGGAATTATGATGGGTGTTGTTGTTGGCTTCCGTGATATCACACGTTTACGAACTCTTG
>JAQZBA010000069.1 GCA_029239365.1 Herbinix sp.
TGCCGGATCCATTGCCTCTTTCAATTCCTCAAGACTCATATTGAAGGCAGCATCTGCAGCAATCAGCTCGAGAAGATTATTATCCAAGCCCATTACCTTAACATTCTTGCCTGCTTCCATAGAGAGTGTACGAATTCTCTCATGAAGTTCCTGTCTGTCCCCACCAGCCTTCACAGCTGCCATCATGATATTCTCCGTCGCCATGAAGGGAAGCTCTGCCATAAGACGTTTCTCTATTACCTTCGGATATACCACTAAGCCATCGACTACATTCAGGTATAAGTCAAGAATACCATCGATTGCAAGGAACGCTTCAGGAATACTGATTCTCTTATTTGCAGAGTCATCCAAGGTTCTCTCAAACCACTGGGTTGCAGCAGTAATGGCAGGGTTCAACGCATCAACCATCACGTAATTAGCTAAGGAGGCAATTCGCTCACTTCTCATCGGGTTTCTCTTATATGCCATCGCAGAGGAACCAATCTGGTTCTTCTCAAAGGGCTCTTCAATCTCCTTCAGATGCTGTAACAGACGGATATCATTGGAGAATTTATGAGCACTTACCGCAATCTGGGATAAGGCATTCAACACGCGAAGATCTACTTTTCTGGAATAGGTCTGTCCGGCTACAGGGAAGCAGCTTACAAATCCCATCTTGTCTGCAATTCTCTGATCCAACTTCTTAATCTTCTCATGATCACCATCGAACAACTCCATAAAGCTTGCCTGGGTTCCGGTCGTTCCCTTCGAGCCAAGCAACTGCATGCTGTCAATCAGATAACATAGATCATCATAATCCAGCTTTAATTCCATCAGCCAAAGGGCTGCTCTCTTACCAACGGTAGTCGGCTGTGCCGGTTGGAAGTGGGTAAAGGCAAGTGTAGGCAGAGAACGATATTCCATAGCGAACTTGGCAAGCTCAGCCATAACATTCACCAGCTTCTTCTTAACCAGCCTAAGCGCCTCTGTCATTACAATCAGGTCTGTATTATCTCCGACATAGCAGGAGGTAGCACCTAGATGAATAATTCCTTTTGCCAACGGGCATTGCTCCCCATAGGCATAGACATGACTCATTACATCATGACGTACTGCAGCTTCGCGTTCTTTGGCTACGTCATAATTAATATCGTCCTGGAATGCCTTTAATTCATCAATCTGTTCCTGTGTAATATTTAATCCCAGTTCTCTCTCCGTCTCAGCAAGTGCTACCCAGAGCTTTCTCCAAGTTCTAAATTTCATATCCGGTGAAAAGATATACTGCATTTCCTTACCTGCATAGCGTTCTGATAAGGGTGACATGTATTTATCGTTACTCATCTCTCCTACCCCTTTCTTATTTCTTCCAAAATGTTGCTTCGAAAAGCTTTTCTCTTGCTATCTCTATCTAGTATAATCTATTACTACTGCTCATACTCTCCGCGGATGTCCTCCAGAGGAGGTTCGATTGGATAATTGCCGGTAAAGCAGGCATCACAATAGCCTTTATCTCCGCCAATCAAATCACTTAGCCTATCTACCTCCAGATAACCTAAGGAATCTGCTCCGATCATCTCACAAATCTTCTCAATCGAATTATTATGGGCAATCAGCTGATCACCGGTCGGTATGTCGGTCCCAAAATAGCAGGGATTCAGAAAGGGTGGCGAACTGATACGAACATGAACTTCCGTAGCTCCGGCTTTCTTCAGCATCTTAACAATCTTGGCACTTGTGGTTCCGCGTACAATCGAATCATCAATCATTACTACACGTTTGCCACGAACCACCTCATGTAATACATTCAACTTAATGCGGACACTGGCGACACGCATGGACTGCTTTGGCTTAATGAAGGTTCTTCCTACATAGCTATTCTTAACAAATGCCATGCCAAAGGGAATTTTTGATTCAAAGGAATATCCCATCGCAGCTGCATTACCGGAATCCGGTACACCGACAACGACATCCGCTTCAACCGGATGTGCCTGTGCTAAGATTCTTCCTGCCATGATTCTCGAATTGTAGACGCTGACACCATCAAAGTAGGTATCCGGTCTTGCAAAATAGATATATTCAAAGATACACTTTGCAGCCTTTGATCCACACTGCGAGGTATCAGAATGTATTCCGGTCTCATTAATCATGACCACCTCACCCGGTAATACATCGCGGATGAATTCTGCGTCAGCAGCATATAAAGCTGCCGTCTCAGAGGCTAAAAAGTATGCATTATTCTTCTTACCGATACAGAGCGGATGGAACCCTAAGGGATCTCTAGCTCCAATCAATTTACGAGGGCTCATGATTACGAGGGAATAGGCACCACTCAACTTCTTCATAGCTCTTCCTACTGCTTCCTCAACAGTCGCACTGTTGAGCCGTTCTCTGGCGATGTGATAAGCAATTACCTCAGTATCAATCGTGGTCTGGAAGATTGCACCTGTGTATTCCAGCTCTCTTCTTAGCTCCGGTGTATTCACCAGGTTACCATTATGGGCAAGAGCAAGTGTACCCTTAATATAATTAAGAACCAGCGGCTGAGTATTATTAATATTACTACCTCCTGCCGTTGAATAGCGTACATGGCCAACTCCAATATTACAACCGCTTAAGCCTTCCAGATGCTCTTCACTGAACACTTCGCTGACTAGACCCATCCCTTTCCAAGCCTTCACTTTGCCCTTCGGTCCTTGTGTATCGCTAACTGCGATACCGCAGCTCTCCTGACCTCTGTGCTGTAGTGCAAATAAGCCATAATAGATCGAGGTAACGACATCACCGCCATCCAAGTCATAGACTCCGAAGACTCCACACTCCTCGTGTAATTCATCCGGACTATAGTCATTGTATTCCATATTCATATGTTTCACCCTTTCTATTGTGGCCCATTGGTTAACAATCTTATACGATAATAGATTCTTTATAATCCTCGCTACAGTTCTTAGCGATCATCCTATTATGGCTACAAGACGAGGCTGTCCCAAGGTTAGTCTTCCTCCTATGATAATAACTGTAGTAGTCCCCCTCTTCCTATGGGGTATATCCTATCTCAATTATCGAAGTCTGAAAAGCTCCTAGTGACAGCCTCATTCAGTTATTAATGAATGCCTAAACGTTTGAATACTTCCTGGTAAGCATCCTCAACGTTGCCTAAGTCTCTACGGAAGCGGTCTTTGTCTAGTTTCTCATGCGTATTAATATCCCAAAGTCTGCAGGTATCCGGTGAAATCTCATCCGCAAGAATGATCTGTCCCTTATATCTACCGAATTCAACTTTAAAATCTATCAATTCGATGTCAATGCTCTTGAAATAATCACAGAGCACCTCATTTACCTGAAATACATATTTTGTTATCTGATCAAGCTCTTCTCTGGTAGCAATACCGATTGCTATTGCGTAATAATCGTTAATCATTGGGTCACCCAAAGCATCGTCCTTATAGGAAAATTCCAGTGTGGGGCTAATGAAACGGATACCCTCTTCCATGCCCATCTTCTTAGCAAAGCTTCCTGCGGATACATTTCTGATAATAACCTCAAGCGGAACAATCTCAACCTTCTTTACTGCGGTCTCACGGTCACTTAATTCCTCAACATAATGAGTCGGTACGCCTTTTTGCTCAAGTAAACGGAATACGTGATTCGACATTTTGTTATTAATTACACCTTTGCCTACAATGGTGCCTTTTTTCAAACCATTAAATGCTGTAGCATCGTCCTTATAGTCTACTATTAAAACGTCTTCCACATCGGTCAAGTAAACTCTCTTTGCTTTTCCCTCATAGAGCATGTCTAATTTTTTCATCGTAACTGCCACCAATCCTTTACTAAATTTTCTTCTATATAACTATCAGCTGTTGCAAATTATGTTCATTCTAATTGACACACTTAACGTAGTCCTGATTACTCTTTCATTATAAAGGAACAAAGTAATTACGCAATAGTTTTTTGTAGCTTAAAATGTCAGATAATATATTTTTGACTTATTGCACAAAATAAGATAAGAAACCAAGAAAGTGTTGTATAAATACTGCTAAATAAAGAAAAAAGGATGATAAGTTACTCATCCTTCATTCATTAGAAAATATTATAGGTCGGTTTTTGATGTAAATTATTTCAAATTGAATACGCGTTTGGCAATATTTTCTGATGCATGTCCATCTTCAAGTGAACAGAAACGTTCGTAAAATATGGAATATTTTTCCTTATATTGCTCATTAATATCATCGATATCCTTAATCGCATCCACTATTTCTTCACTGGTAAAAAGTAAAGGACCGGGTACGTCATTCTCAATATCCATATAGAAACCACGAAGCATGTCACGATATTTGTCCAGATCATAGGTGAAGAATAAAATCGGACGCTTCAGGTTCGCATAGTCAAAGAATACGGAGGAGTAATCGGTAATCAACAAATCTGATATCAGATATAACTCGGTAATATCATCATACTTACTTACATTATATGCGAATTTCTCCAAACCGGTAACATCAAGAGAATCCGCGATGAAATAATGTGTACGAAGCAAAACTACATAATCCTTACCCAATTCCTTCTTCAGCATATGAAGATCAAGTTGTAGTGTAAACTTATAAGCACCGTGACCATAATATTCATCATCACGCCAGGTAGGCGCATAGAGTATGGTCTTCTTGCCTTCGGGGATATGGAGTTTTCTCTTGATCTCTGCTGCCATCGTATCCTTATCCGGGCTGTTTAGTATATCATTTCTGGGATAACCAAACTCCAACATCTCCTTATCAAACAGAAAGGCGGAGCGGAAGGCATCTGATGAGAATTTATTCGCAGCAACAAGGTAATCCCATTGCTTCGCCTGTTTATAAAATTGAGCTTTATATAACGGTGTAGCAGCCATAACCTCTTCTTGATCAAATACCAGCTTCTTAAGTGGAGTACCATGCCAGGTCTCTAGGAATATGGTACCTTCCCTCTTCTTCATCCATAGCGGCTGTCTAACATTAAAAACGCTGTATTTAGCACGTGCCAGATAATAACAGTACATAATACTTAAGCGTTTTGCTCTGGTGTGCTTGTACGGAATCTTAGCACCAATGGGGGTGGTCCATATAAAACGGTACTTCCCTGGATAATTCTTGCTCAAATATTCGTAGATATATTTCGGGCTGTCGGAATAATTTTTGCCAAAAAAGCTCTCGCAGACAACCCAGTTTTCCTTAATCGGTAATTTAGTAAATATTTTATTATAGAGATAGTAAGCTAGAACCTGTTTATTCTTCTTGATCTTCTTGAATTTCTTAATTCCCAGATGTCTGGTAATTATCATCGTTGCCCTTTTTACATTATTACTTAACAAGGCTTTTACTATTTTCTTCTTATATTTCTTCAATTTCTTAAGCTTCTCTGGATTCACTTCTGATATTGCTTTGCGCATTGCCTGGAAGCGCTCTTTCCGCCAGATTTCCTTCTCACTTCGGCGAAGTCTGGGTGCATAGGTTCCCGTATAGTATGCAATCAGTTTATCCTCCAGATAATTACGTAATGGAGTATTCTCCTCCGTATACTCTCTGGACTGCTGATACGCTTGCAGATACTCTTCGAATTTATCCTCTGTCTTAGACTGGGATAATGCAGGATAATGAATCGGATCATTATGTTTTCTCTTAATATAGAGAGCCTCCGGTACATAGGAACAGTTCTTTACAGACTGCAATGCCTGTAATAGGAAGGTAGAGTCTGAGAAGAAGATATAGTTTGCATTAAATCGGATATCATTCTCAAGTAGAAAGCTTCGACGAAATAGTATCCCTAATATCGATACATTACGAAGCCCTTTTCTGGTTACAAAGAGAGAATGATACGCTTCCGCTATCTTAGCTAAAGATTCAGCATCAACATTAGCCACTGCCGCAAGTTTCTCTTGAACCTTCCAAATTTTCTTCTGACGGCGGGTCAGCTTCGGAGTATCGTTCTCTTCGCTCACGGTGTTCATTAGCTCTTGTTCACCCTGTTCCTGATCCCCCTGCTCCTGATCACTAGGATCCTGGTCATCGGCTGCCTGTTCCTCAGCCACTGCAATGGAGGCAAGGTAGACCATTCGGCGAAACCAAGTAGCTTTCTTCTTACCATATGTAAAATCCGCAATTTGTTCCTCGGCCTCACGAAGCAGCATCGCTAATGTTCCATTTAAAATATAATCATCGCTATCCAGAAAATATACATATTCACCGGCTGCTGCCTCAAGTCCTGCATTTCTAGCACAGGCCACGCCGCTATACCCCTTAAATTGCTCCTCAATCTTAACTTTACCGAACTTACGGTTAGCTAACTGTGTATCACTCAGCTCAATCACATTCAGATTCAGATCCTGATACTCATTAATCAGTTCTGATACATCCTCCTTCACGTGATCCAGCACCAGAATGGTCTCATAACTGGTTAACCCCTGATCTCTGATGCTTTCCAAGCAATCCGCCAGAAAATGTGTTCCCTTATGAAAAGGAACGATAATACTTAATTTCACTATAACACCTAGCCTTTCTTAGTTGGAGTATAGGAAGCATCTACTTCCGGGTGCAATACAACTTCAGCTGTATCATAATCTTATTCTTCTTTTTTTAGTAATAGCCCTTCGAGCATACCCATGGTTGCGTTATAAGCATGCTTCACGATAGGTAAGGAATAAATAAATGTTATTAATGCCGTCATAAACACTGTATATAACAGATATAGGTAAGGTCGGTCCTTCCATAGCTCAAGCTTTTCCAACAAGGGTATGGTAAATATATGGAGAACATACACCGTCATTGTGCTTGTACCGATATATGAGAGGAAAGTCTTCCTCGCGGTAACCAAATTGATTAAGGCTATGGTCATCACGGACGCTACGGCATAGATCAATAACCGGAACAACATAGCTCTGATTTCCTCACCTTCAGGATAATATCTTCTAAGAAAAAACACCTCAGTATCAATCACATCCCGAAACGCAACAAAAGCAGACCATACTCCTGTGAGTACCAGAAGCAATATGGAACGTAGTTTTGAACCTTTTCTTATCTTATTTACATGCTCTGGTGTACAATAATAACCCAGTAGGAAAAACGGTAAAAAGCATACCATTCTACCTAAGACCATGAACTCTGAAAATTCCTTGCTAAAGCCGCTTACTAATGCAAATACAATGCTTAGCGGTAATATGTAGCGAATTTTAATTAAATCCTTGAGGAAAAATTTCCATAAAAATAACGTCAATAGATACCATAGACCCCAATTCGGATTGAAGAAGCGGAAAGGAAAATAATCCTCTCCAAGAATTGTTATCTTGAATACATAATTAATCACATTGAGTATCAGATAAGGTACTAGGATTGTCACAAAGGAAGTGTTTCGTACTTTCTCAAGGTTTTTAGAAAAATAACCCGAGATAAATACCATTGCAGGCATATGAAAGTAGAAGATAAATATGTATATACTTTTTATAATATTACTCTCTGCTCTCATGGAAGCGAGAAGATGCCCCCATACCACTAATATAATTAATATCGCTTTCAAATTATCAAATAGATAATCTCTGGATTTCTCTTCTGTACTTTTTAAATTCATTCCACTATCTTGTTTCATATTCGTAACTCCAATTTACATACTAACGAGTCATATTGATTTTATCAAAGAATTTCACATCCTGCAATATTTTTATTCTTCCATTGCTTTTACCACATTTTTGAGTTAAAATTTCTTCGTATATTGGTGCAACAAATATGTATTTTAGCATCATATCAATAAAATGCAAGAGAAAAAGGAAATGTCTAATGAAAAATCTTCGTCCAATGCTACTTAAATTTATCCAAGCAGAGACCGTATTGTGTATCTCTGGTCTGGCTGCTATCATAACGATGTTCTTTGTTCCACCCTCCCATGAATATATTGCATACATTGATTTTCGGGTGTTAGGTCTGCTCTTCTGTCTCATGGCAGTGGTGGCAGGTTTTAATCAAACTGGTGTGTTTGTTCTATTGTCCGAAAAGATATTAATGCGGGTCGCTAATATCAGATCCATCGCTATGGTATTAGTTCTCCTCTGTTTTTTCTCCTCCATGTGGATTACCAATGATGTTGCTCTGATTACCTTTGTCCCTTTTGCAATCCTAATTCTCACCATGACCGGACATACCCAGCATCTGATCCTGATTGTAGTCCTTCAAACGATTGCTGCTAACCTGGGCAGCATGCTTACCCCTGTCGGTAATCCGCAGAATCTGTATCTCTACTCTGAATACAGTATATCAATCCTCGAGTTTATTAAAATCACATTTCCTTATACTTTACTCTCCTTGCTTCTTTTATGTACCTCGGTTATGTTGATTCCAAAGGAGCACATCAGCTTTACGCTATCGAATTCCGACAAAACAGACAAGCATAAGCCCTATACTATAGCGTTGTATAGTAGCCTATTTCTTGTCTGCCTTGCATGTGTATTACGTATGATTGATTATCGGATTACGATATTGGTCGTTATCCTTGGAATCCTATTCTTTGACCGTAAGGTGATAAAAAAGGTGGATTATTCCCTGCTTCTTACCTTTGTCTGCTTCTTCGTATTTGTTGGTAATATTGGCAGTCTTCCAATGATAAGAGATTTTATTGCCTCACTGTTAGTGGGGAGGGAGTTAATTGTATCCATACTTGCCAGTCAGGTGATTAGTAATGTCCCGGCAGCAGTCTTGTTATCTGCTTTTACTGATGATTATAAGTCAATGCTCCTGGGTACTAATCTTGGTGGTTTGGGAACTTTGGTTGCTTCCTTGGCGAGCCTGATTTCCTATAAATTCTATAGTAGAACCGATGGAGCGAATCCTGTAAGATATCTCGGAACCTTTACCTTATACAATGTCGGATTCCTGGTAATTCTCTGTCTGTTCTATTATCTGTCCGGTACCTTGCTCCTCCTTTAACGAATCCGAGTTAGAGTAGATCGTCTGCCTCGAATCCTCCCTTTGATGGGTTTCTTAACTAATCCAGTTACCTTCCTTAGTAATCTTCCAGGTTCCGTCTTTTAGTTCAGCACTCACATCATCAGCACCAATTGCACCAAGGCCACTTCTCCATTTACTAATGCTACAGTTGATAACCTCTTTATTCTCATCATAAGTCATCTCTGAGATTTTAATCAATACTCCTTTCGGAAAGGATAGATTCTCTTTATCAATCAACCCCTGTTCCGCTAATTCATCATAGGTTCCTTCCAGCACTTCAAAACCATAAGCCTCCTTCACCTTAGCAAAGAGCATTTCTTTCTCAATATCGGTCAGATTAATCCATTCGGAAGTATCCAGTGCAATCGTATCGATATCACTATTGAGTCCGTCATCCTCCTGATAGATATCATCAATCAGAGCAAAGTAGCCATCGAGCAGGTTATTATGATCCACCTTCTCAATCTTAGTAGCACCAATCTGTGCCGGATAAGATTCAGCAATCATGCCGTTATAGGTTATCATCAGGATGTCTCCAGCCTGCAAATCTTCTGCTGTAATGGACTCTCCGACTTCATTCACAATGGTAGCACCATTTAAACTTACTGACATCTTATCAGAGGATCTGGCTTCATTACTTTCCTCACTAGGGGTAATCAACAAGGTCGTTCCACCTTCGATTACTTCTGCGCGGAAAGTATATAATTCCTCAATGGTATTCGAAGGAAGCCCTCCCTCCTTCGGAGCATCTTTCGTACCCGGCTCGTTCAAGGTAGTACCGCAACCGCTAAGTAGTAGCACAAATAGCATTGTTATAGAAATTAACTTCATTAAGTTTCTCATCGCATTCTCCATTTCTTTGTGATTAATATGGTAGGTATGTTAATGTTTTTATATCGTTATAAGTTATAGACGATGCCAAGATGAGAATTGTTCCAATAATTCTTATAACCTCCACATAATTCGTTACTTTTGCGTGTTACTACCATAGATGAAGTCATGAATCATAGTTTCCGTGTCTTCCCAGCTCTTTGGAACAAGTACCTCCTGATTGTATCTGCCAATTAGAACTCGTTCACTATTATAACTGTCATCCTTCGGTACCCGGAAGGTCTTAATTTCATTCTTCTCCAGAGCTACCGCCTGCTGTAGGTAAGAATTGTAGTCCGTCTTCGTTATATCTGTTTTAATATCGATATTGGATATGATGGTATTCATGATCAGACCTAATTGTAGTACATTCTTCTTCCGCAGCTTCTCGAATATCGCTTCTAATACAATTCTCTGCCGCTGTGTACGACCAAAGTCACTGCTTTCCGTTTTTGTTGATACCTTGCGGATCCGGCAATAGCCCAACACCTGATTACCGTTCATATGCTGTACACCTTGTTCAACATAGCGGTATTCCGGATTCGATATATAATTCGTAGTTCTGAGGTACTCCGCTTCCTTCCTAGTTAATTCAATATCAATACCACCGAGGTAATCAATAATCTGCTCAAAGTCATTAAAGTCAACGAGTACATACCCATCCATCGTCAGTCCGAAATTCGTCTCAATGGTATCATAGAGAAGATTGATTCCATCCTTTGCATACACAGCATTCAATTTATTATTCTTGTACCCCGGTATCTCTACATAAAGATCACGCATTAAGGACGTAAGCTTAATTACATTATTCTTCGAATCCAGAGATGCGATTATCATAGTATCGGTATTCTGGGCTCCCTCAAAGGTCTCAACACCAATCAATAATATGTTAGAAATATATTTCTTTTCAGGAATATTCTTAACGGGTTTGTCCGAGGAGTCCGGTGTAACTTGATTAACTTCTTCTGTAATTCCCTTCTCCGGTTCTGAAGTTTCATAGTCTAATTTTCCATAGCTATAATCACTGATCATACGGATAATCAGGCTTTGTCCAAAGTTCGTTTTGGTTAAGAGCAGTACCAAGATCAAGAGCATCATCACAGGAATCACCACATATTTTATGATCTTATTAAGATGCCTTTTCACTGGTCTAATTTCTGACTTCAAATCATTCTTATCTATCTTCGGATCGTTGTTATTGTAGCTGACATTCCCCTCGTCTCTTATGGTATCATTCACCTGCTGACTTAGGGATCTTTTCAAATCATCCATGAAATTATCAGTTCCATCATCAATATTATCTTCTAATTCCTTATCTCGTGGAATTTCTCCATTGCTTCCATTCGTATTATTCATCTTATTCATCCTCTTCTTATATACTTCCCCAACTGTGGGAATTTCAGGATCCTAATACAAGCTGTGTTTTAAACCGTACTAATCTTCATTATATGTAAAATTACCAACTTTAATCAAAATTACAGATTAGGGCGATAATATAATGATGAAATATCCATTGAAGTGAACTCCGATATTGCAGTTATTTACAATTCGATGTTAGCACCGGAGATATTTAAAGTCAACCTTCTGCAGGATTCGTAAACAAAACTTAAGAATAGGTATTCCAATTATAGAATAAAAAAGTGTAAATTAATAAAAACATTAATTCACACTGGATCGGTATCTAAAAACCTTCGCCATCCGTTTATTTCGATAAAACACTTGAATAATCAAAGTACTTATATTATAATGCTAGAAATTATACTAATCTGATATGAATAATAGTATTTATTATAAGGAGGATTCCTTTGTATGGCTTATCACATTAATACAAAATGTATCTATGGCAATAACGTAAAAAACCCTGTAGATAATACCGGCGCAGTAAGCTTTCCCATCTATCAGACGGCTACCTTTTCCCATCCTGATGTTGGAAGTAGTACAGGATATGATTACTCCCGGCTACAGAATCCGACTCGAGAGCAGCTGGAAAAAGTAGTTGCTTCTCTGGAAAACGGTTATGATGCCGTTGCCTTCAGCTCCGGAATGGCTGCTATGAATGCATTGATGGAATTATTCCAACCCGGTGACCATATTCTTACCTCGAATGATTTATACGGCGGAACCATCCGAATCTTTAACCATATTAATAAGAAAAACGGTATTGAGATTGAGTATATTGATACTTCTGATCTCTCTTTGGTAAAAAAGCAAATAAAAGATAATACAAAAGCCATATTTGTGGAATCTCCCACCAATCCGATGATGAATGTAACTGACTTACAGGAGATTGCAATCATTGCTCAGTCCCATCAGCTTTTATTCCTGGTTGATAACACCTTTTTATCACCTTATTTTCAGAATCCAATCGCTTTTGGTGCCGATGTGGTACTTCATAGCGGTACCAAATTCTTAGGCGGTCACAACGATACCCTAGCTGGTTTTCTTGTATTGGCAAATGAGACCTTATCCGAACGCATTCGATTTATTCTGAAGACCACCGGTTCCGGTCTTGCTCCTTTTGACAGCTGGCTCTTGCTTCGAGGGATCAAAACACTTGCAATAAGAATGGAAGCACAACAAAAGAATGCAATTGCAATTGCTGATTGGTTAGGGACGCAGGAAAAAGTTCGAAACGTCTATTATGTTGGGCTCCCAAGCCATCCCGGATATGAAGTGAGTCTCAAACAATCCAGTGGATTCGGCAGTATGATCTCTTTCCATGTGAATACTCCCGAGACAGCTGTTCAGCTTCTTCGCAAGGTCCGGCTTATTCAATACGCGGAAAGCCTCGGCGGTGTGGAAAGTCTCATTACTTATCCTATGCTCCAGACCCATGCTGATGTTCCTGAGGAAGAAAGGGAAGCAAAAGGAATTAACAACACCTTGCTCCGATTATCCGTTGGTATTGAATATGTGGAAGACTTAATTGCAGATTTAGCACAAGCGCTGGAATAGAACTAGAAGAAAGGACAGAAGAATATGGATTATGATTTTAATCAAATGATCAACCGTAGGAATACCAATTCCTTAAAATATGACTTTGCAGTGGAACGCAAAAAGCCCTCCGATATTCTACCTCTCTGGGTGGCAGATATGGATTTCTCTGCTCCAAAGGAGGTTCTGGATGCGATTCATCAGGCAGTATCTCATGGAATATTCGGGTATAGTGAAGTAAAGCAGGATTATTTTGAAATTGTACAGGATTGGTTCTATCGACACTATGAATGGGTCACCCAGGAAGAATGGATGATTAAGACACCCGGAGTGGTGTTCGCAATCACGATGGCGATTCGAGCTCTGACCAAAGAAGGCGATGGTGTTCTAATTCAACAGCCCGTTTATTACCCCTTTTCTGAGACCATAAGGCTCAATAACCGTAAATTGGTTGTGAATTCTCTCCTTTATCGAGATCATCAATACTTCATGGATTTTGATGATTTTGAGAATAAGATCATCAGCGAGAAGGTAAAGCTCTTCCTATTATGCAGTCCACATAATCCTGTCGGAAGGGTCTGGAGTAGGGAGGAGCTAATCAAAGTAGGCGAAATCTGCTTAAAACATAATGTAATTGTCATATCTGACGAAATTCATTGTGATTTTACTTATCCCGGTTATCAACATACTATCTTTGCTACCATAAGTGAAGCCTTCGCACAGAACTCCATTATCTGTACCGCGCCAAGTAAATCCTTTAATCTGGCAGGTCTGCAGG
>JAQZBA010000419.1 GCA_029239365.1 Herbinix sp.
CTTGTCGCATGCTCACTACGCTTTTATTATATCAAAATTAGCAATAAAATCCATAGTGAATCTGATGTTTGTTAGAACCTGAAATCTCTGCTGCCCTCTGCTATTTTGCACAGATTATCCTTCGCTATCTTGAATACCTTCTCATTCGGAATATGTCCTAGCTCCTTCTCAATCAGTGCCTCGCCCTTCCCTTTCGTATCGGCGGAGGCATAATCCTCCAGATATTCTTTCAGAGTCATAAGAGCATTGGGCTGACAGCAGTTAGCAATCTGTCCGGACTTCACCAGGCTCATAAATCGATCTCCGGTTCTCCCTTCTCGGTAACAGGCTGTGCAAAAGCTTGGAATATGACCTAAGGAAAGCAGCCAATTTACAATCTCATCCAGAGTTCTGGTATCTTCAACGTCAAACTGGGCAGAGCTCTCCTCCTCCAGCTCCGGTGTAGCATAGCCACCAACACTTGTCTTAGAGCCGCCACTAATCTGCGAGACTCCAAGCTTTAATACCTTCTCCCTGCTCTTCTGGGATTCACGGGTGGATACAATAATCCCAGTATAGGGTACTGCTATACGTAATATCGCTACAATCTTCTCGAAGATCTCATCAGAGACAGCGTCCTTAAAGCTGGCAGTATCAATGTCATCGGCCGGTCGAATTCTGGGAACGCTGATGGTATGAGGTCCCACACCCATGGCTGCTTCCAGATGCTCTGCATGCATTAAGATTCCGGCAAAATCATAGCGGTACATATTCAGTCCATAGAGAACTCCCAGGCCGACATCATCGATCCCAGCCTCCATGGCACGGTCCATAGCTTCCGTGTGATATGCATAGTTATGCTTCGGACCGGTCGGATGCAGCTTCTCATAATTTTCTTTGTGATAGGTCTCCTGGAAGAGGATATAGGTGCCGATTCCGGCATCCTTTAATTTACGATAATCCTCTACCGTAGTTGCAGCAATATTCACATTCACCCTGCGGATCTCACCATTCTTATGCTTGATGGAATAGATGGTCCGGATGCTTTCCAGAATATATTCCAAGGGATTATTCACCGGATCCTCACCAGCCTCTAGGGCTAATCGTTTGTGGCCCATATCCTGAAGCGCTATCACTTCACGGACTATCTCCTCCTGAGTCAGCTTCTTACGGGGGATATGCTTATTGATATAGTGATAAGGACAGTAAACACAACCGTTTACACAATAATTCGATAGGTAAAGAGGCGCAAACATAACAATGCGGTTACCGTAGAATTTCTCCTTAATCTTAACTGCAAGCTGATACATCCTCTGAATCTGATCCTCCTGATCACATTCCAGAAGTACGGAAGCCTCTCGGTGAGTGATGCCCTTAAAGTTCTCCGCCTTCGTCAAGATGGTATCGATCAGCTCGCGATTGTTCTTATTTACCTTCGCATATTCTAAGGTCTCGAGAATTTCTTCATGATCAATAAATTCTTCTGCCTTTTTACTCATTATATTATACATCGATTTTATCCTCCTTATAATCACCACGGTCAATCGTCAATTCATATCCTATCTTCTTCATCCGACCATCTAGGCAGAAACGGCATTCCGCAGCTTCATCACCGGTACAGATCTTATTATCATAAAGTTCATAATTCTTACGGACTGAGGTGGGAGATAAGTTCGGCATAACAACATTAGCTCCGGATAATATTCCCTCTTCCCTACCCTTCGGATGAATGGTGCCAAGTGCGGTAGTCGCAGGTATCAGTGCATTAGGTATCATCAGACGTATGATACTGATCAGAATTAAAGTCATCTCCATGGAACCCTTCTGTTCTGCTGCAAAGGGGGTCTCATGATGTGGTAGAAAGGGCCCAATCCCAATCATCTCCGGTGAGAGCTCCTTAAGGAACAATAAATCCTCTACAATATTCTCCTTCGTCTGGTAAGGGGACCCTACCATGAACCCGGCTCCTACCTGATAACCAATTGTCTTTAAGTCAAGTAGGCATTGCTTACGATTCTGAAGCTTAAGATTCTCCGGGTGAAGCTTGCTGTAATGTTCTTCATTCGCTGTCTCATGGCGAAGAAGATAGCGGTCTGCTCCGGCTTCATAATATTTAAGATAGCTTGCGTAACTTTTCTCTCCGATCGAGAGGGTCAGCGCACAGTCAGGAAAGTTCGTCTTAATCAGCGTGATGATTGCTACGATATCTTCATCCGAGTAGCTTCCATCCTCACCACCTTGCAATACAAAGGTTCGAAAGCCTAATTCATGTCCTTCCTTGCAACAACTAAGGATCTGTTCGTTGGTAAGGCGATACCTGGTAACTTCTCGGTTACTTCTACGAATGCCACAGTAGTAACAATCATTCTTGCAATAATTTGTGAATTCGATTAAACCTCTGGTATAGATATGGTTACCGAAGTGCTTGTTAGCAACAGCTCTTGCACGCTCCCTTAGATAGTTCCTATCCTCCTCGGTTAGGTCGGATAGTATCTGAAGGAATTCCTCCCTTGACAGTATTCTCTGCTCTTCTAATTGATCAATTAATCTTCTAATATCAGCCATAATCCTCTCAACTTTCTTCCATAATAAAAAATCCTTACGTCACGCGTGCTGCAAGCAATCCTCACGCCTAATTCAAACACATAAAAAAATCCTTACGTCATGTAGGCGCAAGGATAGTATATACCAATATTAAAAGCTGCATTATCCAATAGCTTCAGCGAAACGCTTCCTGCTTCGGAGTTCTACCAGCATCCAATGATAGGGTTCTCTATTCTTCGCCTTTCACGCGGGCGTACCCTTGTGGTCAGAACGATATATTTGTTATTTATTTAACAATTATAACTTATAAAGTTGTTATTGTAAATAGATATTTCAATTAATAGACATCACT
>JAQZBA010000420.1 GCA_029239365.1 Herbinix sp.
CGGATGGAATATACTTGAAGTGCCACCGGTAATGTATTCATATAGAACTCCTTCCACCTTAGCTTCCTTAGTTGAATTATGACTCAAAATATATCACTTGTTTTTTCTCTGAAGATTCGAAAATGGCTTCCATCAGCTTCATAACTCTCATAACCTCAGGCAACTTAATCTTCTGCTCCTCTTCCTTCGCAATTGCCTTCATTACATTGCGATAGAAGTCTCTGATGTCGCTCTTTACAATATCAAGCTCCTCAGTACTAATGGTATCTTCCCTGCGAGGTGCCATCGTTTTGGTAAGTCCCGCTGCGGTGCGTACCGGAACTACATCCTCTTCATTCTTACCTATCGCACGAACGATACGACCCTTCAGACTCCAGTCCTCTATAATTGCGTTACCATTCTGACCGATCATATACCATCTTGGTAAAGAGATGAAGTTACTGGTACCAACCTCAACTAGTACATCTGTGCCATTCTCAAAGCCAAGCTGTACGGTGAAGCCATCGTCCACCATAGTATTGGTTATATTGGTTACGGTTGCAAATACTGTCTTAAGCTTGGTGGTTCCCATCATCTGAAGAATCTGATCCAGTAAATGCACACCCCAATCTAAGACCATACCACCGCCGTGTTCTTTCTCCTGACGCCAATCACCGGGGATTCCTCTGGAGCCATGCACTCTGGATTCGATACGGTATACGTCACCTAATATTCGTTCCTCATATATTTTTTTCATCGTCAGGTAGTCTTCATCCCAACGACGATTCTGATGTACGGTAAATAGCTTACCTGTCTCCTTAGATACATCCATCATTTCCTGTAGATCGGATGAACTGAGGGTAACCGGCTTCTCACTTACTACATTCTTACCGGCACGCATCGCCTCTTTCGCAATCGGCTTATGCAGATCATTGGGTGTAGCAACCAATACTAAATCAATCTGATCATCCTTCAGTAATTCCTCTAAGCTGTCATAGCTATGCACACCAACCTCTGCTGCATAGGTTTTACGGGCATCGTCGATGTCATAAATTCCGGCAACCTCTAATCCGTCAATGGTATCGATGGTTTCTCTGTGCCAGTTTCCCATACCTCCAAAACCAACAATACCAAGCATATAATTTGTACCTTTCATTACTTAGCCTCCATTAAAATGCATTTATAATAATTTGTAATAAATCCTACCTATTTGTGCCTTCTCAGTTATTCATCATAAGTGAATTGGTTTACCAATTTACTTATGATGAATAACTTGAATGCTGCTGTTTCACTTTATGCCCAGAACATCTCGCCTTTTGCTTCATAAATCAATATACTCTTAAGGAAATCAATCGCCTTCCCTAAACCTTCTCTGCCGGACATCAAGCTGTCCTCATGTTCAATGCTCAAAGCATGATCATATCCTGCCATACGAAGCTCGGACACGATTGCCTTCCAGTATTCCTCACCGTTACCATATCCAACTGCTCTAAAGATCCAGGAACGGTTCATTTCATTACCATAATGTCCAGTATCTAATACGCCATTCACAGCCGTATTATACTTATCAATCTTAGTGTCCTTTGCATGGAAATGGAATATTGCACCTGCTTTACCTAACTCGCGAATGCTAGCACAGGGATCCATTCCCTGCCAGATCAAATGGCTCGGGTCAAAGTTAGCACCGATCTCAGGTCCAACTGCCGCGCGAAGCTTTAACAGAGTACTAGTGTTATATACGCAGAAACCGGGATGCATCTCTAGAGCAAACTTAGTAACACCATGCTCCTTTGCAAAAGCAACTTTCTTCTTCCAATAAGGAATTAGTATTTCATTCCATTGGTATTCCAATACTTTAAGATAATCCTCCGGCCAGGAACAGGTTACCCAGTTTGGATTCCTATCCTCAGGGCTTCCACCAGGGCAACCGGAGAATGTATTAATAATTGAGACACCAAGTTTTTCTGCGAGTAAGATTGCTTTTGTCAGATCCTCATCGAATTTATCAGCAATTTCCTTAACCGGATGTACCATATTTCCATGGCAGCTCAGGGCGCTGATTTCTAAATCGTAATCTTTTATTGTTTTATTAAATTTTTTGAGTTCTTTTTCATCATTTAACAGAACATCCGGATCGCAATGAGCTCTTCCAGGGTATCCGCCGCAACCGATTTCTACGGTCTGTACACCTTTTTTCGATAAAAATTCGCAAGCCTTATCGAGAGACATATCGCCTAAAACAACAGTAAATGTACCTAATTTCATTGTCTTTCCTCCTATTATCTCATTATGTTACTATGATACAATTCCATAGTATGTTTATCTATGGATATCTTGCTGAAAACACATATTATCTTGCTATATGTTATTCTTACTTTACTACCGCATGTCACAAGGGTTATTCGAAACAGTCTAATTCCAAACACTGGAAGGTGCATAGCCATAATATCTGCGAAACAATCTTCCAAAGTTGTTGTAGTCTGTAAAGCCTACCGTGATTGCCACTTCCGAGACTGTCATTTCCTTCTGTTCCAACAGATGGTGAGCCTTCTTTAATCGAACTTCATTGATATAGTTAAGTGGACTTTGCCCCAAACTCTCTTTGAAGAGATGACAGAAACGGTATTCACTAAGGTGGATCAATTCTGCCAGTGTCTGTATCATAATCGGCTCTGAATAGTTTCCCTGAATGTATTGCAAAACCATATTCAGTCGATTCAGATTCTGCATACGCTTGATATTTTCCTTCTCCGAAAGGTTTTCCACAACATAATTTCGAAGTAGGTAAGTGATTAATTCAAATATTTTGCCCCTCATAGCCATCTTGTATCCGGCTTGCTTCTTCAATTCCTCCTGGCAGATATCCTCCATTAGCTTCTTGATATTAGCATC
>JAQZBA010000421.1 GCA_029239365.1 Herbinix sp.
GTCAAAGATTAATGCCTGAAGAGGTGCTTCTGAATCTCCGTTCGGAGGCGGTAATTTTGTTACAATCTGTTCTAAAACCTGATCTATATTAACTCCGGTCTTGGCTGAAATCAGAGGTGCGTCATGTGCTTCTAGGCCAATGACATCCTCAATTTCAGCGATAACACGCTGAGGATCCGCACTTGGAAGATCGATCTTATTAATAACCGGAATAATATCCAGGTTATGATCTAAGGCCAGATATACATTCGCAAGTGTCTGAGCCTCGATACCCTGTGCCGCATCTACAACAAGTATTGCGCCTTCGCAGGCTGCCAGACTTCGAGATACCTCATAATTAAAGTCTACATGACCGGGAGTATCAATCAGGTTAAAGATATACTCCTCTCCATTCTTAGCTTTATAAACGGTACGAACAGTCTGAGCCTTAATTGTAATACCTCTCTCCCGTTCCAAGTCCATATTATCCAGAACCTGTGCGGACATTTCACGACTGGTAAGAAGTCCGGTCATCTCAATAATACGGTCAGCCAGTGTTGATTTTCCGTGATCTATATGAGCGATAATACAAAAATTTCTAATTTTACTTTGATCCAATGACATGTTCATCCTCCTGTAATAGCGTATATACGCGCGTATCTTCATAACAAAGACCGCAACTCATATAAACTGCGTATCTTTGCTTGAATCACTAATCGTCAATGCGACGCATATCTACATACTTATGTTGATTATATCACACAGTTTTTCTTGTAGCAAGATAATCCATCTTAGACTAATAGGATAATAACATACTTGGCTATTCTCTTCGATATTTCACCCATAATAAAACCCAAAAAAACTATTCGCCTTGTAATACAGTATTTAGCACATCCGCAAAAGGTTCCATTGCATTCTTTGCTGACTGAAGACTATTCTTATGAGTACCCAATTCCATCAGGATACATTTCGGTCGTACATGCATATTATATCTCCAACTTTGAAGATAGTTCTTATAAAACAGACCCGGATACATATCAATGCCCTTCAGCTGGAGTTGAAGACTAAAGGCGAGATTGTCTTGCAGATTAGGATTATCCAGACGAGTAATCGGGCCATTTTCGTCCCTGCTCAAACCGTTAAACAGCATAATTTGTGCAGTTTCCTCCTCATCAATGATTGTATTTCTTTTATCTGCACCATCCCTATGTAAATCGATCACTACTTCTATGGATGGATTTTCCTCTAAAATCTCAGTAATTCCTTCCAATGCTTCATTATAAGCAAAGCTACGATCCAACTTCCCATCCACAATATCATATATTGTAGTATCATGAATTACATTATAACCATATCGGTCTTCTAGAATCTGAGTTAAATAGGTACCTACTCCCACTACGGTATCTGCAGCCTCGCTTTCCCTGCTATCCGCATAAGCTTCCTGCGAATGAGTGTGGTAGATTAATATTTGAGGAGCATCATTTTTCTGCTTCAGAGTCATATCCTTGGACAACAATTCTGTCGCATCAAATAGATCATCGGTTACCTTAGTCGAAGGATCCACAATATAGAAGTTGCGAACCAGAAAATTTATGTCCTTCAACTGTTCCATGGTGTAATCAATAAGATTACCGGGACTGGAGGTCTCGATTACCTCATCATCCTCCTTCTCCAGTACATCTATTTGACCCTGTGCATACCCCATCTCTAATTGACCCTCTGCGTCATAACCAGGTTCCATCGAATAGAAATAAGCATAAGCATGCTCATCATAAATCACACCGTTTGTCAGAATATATTCCTTACTTAATTTCTCCAACTCTAACGTATAAAGCTTTATTCCTGACAGTTCGAATACAGAGGCAGTTTGCTCTTCCTCTTCCGTCCCTTCCTGTACAGCTTTAGTGGATGATACTTGATTAGCAACGGATGTATCCACAAATTCATCCTCCGAATCAAGAACAACATAATCTTCATTCAGCGAATACTCTTGCGCTTTTGCCATAAGACGCGACTCATCCTTGATAAAATTCCTAATTGGTAGCTGACGATCCACAAAATTAATTGGAAAAGCGGGGGTCTCCTCTTGTTCAGCCATCTGATAACGAACTAGGGATGACCCCGTTTCCATCACTTTATTACCGACATAATATAGCGCAATTTCTTTATAGCTTACCTCTGCTTGACCAATTTCATCCGATAAGGATATTGCGGCAAAACGTAGCAAAAGATAAACGGAACCTATAATAATCATGGTCCAAAGAATCACATAAATATTAAAACGATATCCTATATTTCTTTTTTTTCTTGGAAAACGTATATAATGGTTTTTCATGCCTGCCTCCCGCCTATGAAAAGCGGCTTAAACCTCAAGCCTGATTCATTATATTCGAAAATGTGTTAAATATACCCCCTAGGATTTCTTGAAGTTTTATTCCACGAATTTCAAGTTGTATTTTCCAATGAGTACTCAATCGCTTATCATCAAGGATAATACTGAATATTTTATGAGATTTTTTGATCTTACCTATTCATTTCTTCGATTTATACTGTTTGAGCAAAGCATGAATTTAATGCTTCCGAGATTGTATAACTAATTCGTTTCACAGACTCATCAATATTTTTCGGGGTGACGAACATATTTTCAATCTGCTGCTCCCGTATCTCAGCAATAAATTGATTAATATCATTTTCATCGAAGCCACTCTGCTCCATATACTTTGTCAAGGTATCAGCAACAATGGTTGCAGCGTCGACAACCGTTGGTACTCCGATGGCAATCACCTTTGTACCAAGGCTTTCTTCATTGAGTGCCTTACGATTATTTCCCACTCCTGAGCCGGGACTG
>JAQZBA010000422.1 GCA_029239365.1 Herbinix sp.
CTCGCCCTGGTTCTTCTTTATTCGAAATGCTTTGTTTAATCCAAACATACCGACACCATAATCACGATAAAAGTCCGTGACGTGAGCAAACACCTCGTTCTCATCCTTTGATTGTTCGATCTGCCGGCTTAAAAGTTGGACCTTTTCGCTGACACTCTTATTATAACTACTTCCACTCTTCTTTATTGCCTGATAATGCGTAATCACTGAAAAACAGTCAATCTTAAGCTCCTGCTCCAATGGTATAAAATCATAATCAAATAATGCTTTAAATATCTTAAAATCGTTCTTGGCAAACTGGTTCACGGTACCTTCCTTTGCTCCAACCTTCTCACAGGTCATGCTGAAGGGATTCTCGGTTGTAACCAGTACATAAGCCAGATAATTATGCCAAAGATTCGTATCAAAGCCATAATCCGTTGCAAGCTGGAGCAGTTGGTTAATCATGCTATATATCCTGGAGGTAATATCCTCCTTCTCAAATATAGTTAGTCCATGACTGCTTAAGCTTAAATCAAATTCCTTGATCAGCTCGGACAGTTTTATTAAAAGGCTATCCTGATCTAAGTTTTTGTAGATAACTAATTTCGAGACCAAACGATACATAATTACCTCCACACCAATCTAGCATGCCTGCCTTTTGAATTAGTTTGTGCTTAAAAATCCACTAAGCCAATTAGATGGATATCATCTCTGCCTTCCGTCATTTGCCTCAGTTCGTCAGAAAAACCTTTCTTTGAGAACAAATAACAATAATCAGGTATCACTTTTGCTTCCTCAGCTAAGGCAAGCAGGCTTAGATAATCCTGTGGCATAACATTTGCTTCATCCCACAGACATCGTCCAATCAGTGTCTTCTTATCCGCACTCTGTGCCATAATATCTATGGTTCCATTTTTACCATACCAACGATCCCACCACATGAAGTTCGCAGGCAGACGGTTATGCAGATTCATAAGCTTCAAAAATTCAGTACATACATCGGCAAAATATTCACCAATATATTGGTCCAGATAAGGTGCAATACACTGATCATAAACCTTATCAATCCTACCTAACATTAGCTCTGAGGTGTTCGGAAATACAAAACGATACCAAAAGCATAAGAAATTATCCTTAATCCGATAAAGTCCTTTTTGCGCATTTTCCCTTCCTTCGTCACCCAGAGGAACCAACTTTTCTACAATATCAAGCTGTATTAGATTCTTGATATAAACACTGATTTTAGCTCGTGAATAACCGGTTCTGGCATGAAGCTCGTTCAGCTTTCGATTACCCATTGCCAGATAATATAAAATGGTATTATAAACAGCCGGCTCACGAAGTTCCAGCTTAAGAAATTGCTGGGGTGCATTGTTGAGCCCGCTGTTTTTGTTCAGTAATATGGTTTTAATATTATCTTTTACAGACTGACTTTCCTGCCAGGCATCAAGATATTCCGGGATTCCTCCCAGGATTGAATTAATATAGATACAAGTCTCTACAGAAGATACAGGGAACCGATTGACGAAATCCACAAAGGTAAAATCCTTTAATTTCATATAAGCTGTAATATAGGAAGCATAACCGGACAAGCTTTCCAGCATCTCATTTTCTACCCAGCGAATTGACGAACTGCATAGAACAATCATGACAGGCTTGTTCGGATGGCCTAGTAATTGTAATGCCTCAAGAATTGAACTGCCGTTTTTGAGAATATAGTGGAATTCATCCAGTACCAATACTACCTTCTCGGCTTCCTCAGTAATCAGTTCCGAAAAAAGACGAGCATTATCTAAGGTCGGAGCAGACTCCTCCCCTTTGATTAGCTGCTGCCTGAGGAGCTGGAACTGAAGATGATCTTCACATTCCATTCCCTCATAATAATAAGCCGCTTTTTTACCTGATAGGAATTCAGTAAGAAGAGATGTCTTTCCCATCCCTTTTCGTCCATATAGAATCACAAGGTTACTTCCTATGGAAGCATATTGTTCCTCTAAAAGCTTAAGTTCCGCCACTCGTTTTACAAACATTCGCCCACCTCTGTCTGTAGTTTCAGTTATTGT
This sequence comes from Herbinix sp., assembly GCA_029239365.1. Taxonomy (GTDB): domain Bacteria; phylum Bacillota; class Clostridia; order Lachnospirales; family Lachnospiraceae; genus Mobilitalea. The sequence continues at coordinate 2,046 of JAQZBA010000422.1, forward strand.
TACATTCTCTCCGGTGCTTCAAAACCAAGTAAATTAATACAGGTCAATAAAATATCCTGTACCAGGGTAATTAATGAAATCCAGGAGGACTGCTTCTTCTTATCTTCTTCTGTAATAATCTTTGTATCGTGATAAAAGGAATTAAAGGAATTCGCTAAATCATAGATATAGGCACAGACGCGATGCGGTGCTATCTCCTGGGTTGCAGTATAAATCATCTCATTAAATTTGGTTAACTCTAGCATTAAAGCTTTTTCATTTGCTGAAGATGCAGGTAATATCTCTGTTAAATCAGCAACAGGATTCAGATCCACATATTTTGCTAAGATTGATTTAATTCTTACGATGGTATAAAGAATATAGGGGCCGGTATCTCCTTCAAAACTGGTAAAGCGGTCCACATCAAACATATAGTCCTTGGATATCTGATTAGACAAATCTCCATATTTGAGGGCAGCAAGTCCAACCTGGGCTGCCACCTTTCTAGCATCTTGCTCCTCCATGCTTCTGTTATCCATGATTTTACGGTAAACCTCTTCATTTACGCTGTTAATCAGGTACTCCAGACGCATTACACCGCCTTCTCTGGTCTTGAAGGGCTTTCCGTCTTTCCCGTTCATCGTTCCAAAACCTACGAAGTCCAGTTGGGTATCTTCCTCAACCAGCTTTGTCTTTCTCGCACAGCGGAATACAATCTCGAAGTTAAGATCCTGTCGCTTATCCACAACATAGATAATTCGGTCCGGATGAAACAGCTTCATACGCTCAACAATAGTAGCCTTAACATCAACTACCAAAGCACCTTCACTGATTCTTGTATAATTATTCTTTTTAAAATACTCAATCATATCCGGAATATATGGTTGTGCATCACTTTCCTTTTTCCATAAATCAAAGGATACATCCAAGTTATCATAGATCTTTCTCAAGTCTGAGACGGATACCTCAAGTATATGATTCCAGAGCGCTGTATACCCTCTGTGTCCATTTTGAAGCTGAAAGGTAACATTCTTCGCTTCCTCGCGAAACTCAGGATTGCTCTTGGAATATTCGCTGGCAGCAGGATAGATTTCCTCCAACTCAGATATGGTAAAGGGTGCTTCCTTCGGATATTCCCCGGTAAAGCTATCATCAAAATATACCAGTTCCGGCTGTCTCTTCTTCAGCTCGGCGATGATCAGTCCCATCTGTGTACCCCAATCGCCAAGATGTGCATCACCAATCACCGTATTACCGGTATATCGAAGCATTCTTTTAATACTTTCACCGATTACTGCAGAGCGCATATGGCCTACATGCAGAGGTTTTGCGATGTTAGGACCACCAAAGTCGATTACGACTGTCTTGGGGTTCTTCTCTTTTTCAACACCAAACTGCTCTGCCGCCTTCATCTGATTCAAATATCCGGCAAGGAATTCATCACTCAGTGCAATATTAATAAATCCCGGCATAATCGCCGAAATTTCCTTGATATTCTTACTTGTCTGTAAGAGCTCTACAATCTCCTGTGCTATTTTGATAGGAGCTGTTTTATATTGTTTTGCGGCTGCCAATGCGCCGTTACATTGATACTGACATAAATCCGGACGGTTTGAAAGAGTTACAACGCCATATTTTTCTTCATAACCCTTCTGAGCAAAGGCTTCCTTCACTTCCTCAGTTATCAATTCAATGATTGTCTTCATAATTATACACGCCTTTCCTTCTCAATTCACCTTTTTATTCCATGTTGGTCCGGAAGAGCTAGGAAGACTC
>JAQZBA010000423.1 GCA_029239365.1 Herbinix sp.
TAGCTGTTATATATTAAGGAGGTACTATGCATAGTTTCGATAGTAAAATAAAAGATTTATATGAATATATGCCTGCATTGACTAAGCGGGAGGATTTTGATGAGTTTTGGCAAGATACGATTCAAGAAGCGAAGCAAGTTCCTTTAAAGCCGGAGATGGAGGACTATGATTATCCCTCAGAGCATATAAAAGCATACACGTTCTCGTATAATGGCTTTGACGATACCAGGATTGGTGGTTTGTATCTACTCCCTACCTTCCTTAAGAAAGAGAAGTACCCTTGTCTAATTAATTATCATGGGTATACCGGAGGAAGAGGAATTCCCTCGGATTTTATGGTCTGGTTGAACATGGGGTTTACTGTAATATCCGTTGATTGTCGTGACCAAGGGGGTGTAACCGGTAATTCAGCAGTATACTCCTCCGGTTGGAACGGGGATATTGCATGCAAAGGAATATTAGATAAGAACGAGTATTATTTTCGTGCCGTATATATGGATTGTCTGAAGGCAATTGATTTTGCAGAAACCTGTCCGGAAATTGATAGGAACAGAATTGTATTAAATGGTCATAGTCAAGGTGGTGGAATTGCGATGGCAGTCAGTGCTCTTGATTCTCGCCCGGTGATTGCAATGGTTGATTGTCCGAGCAACAGTAATATTGAGAAGCGGATTGAGGATTCGAATGGTTCCTTCGGAAGCGTGACTAATATGCTGAAACGGTATCCCTATCATTTGGAGAAAGCCTATGAGACTTTAAGCTACTTTGATACGATGAATATGGCAGATAAGATACAATGCAAACTATTTGCTTCTGTAGCATTGAGAGATGAAGTATGTCCGCCACTCTGCTATTTTGCCTCTTATAATCGTATCAGTGCTCCCAAACAAATTAATATCTATCCATTTAATGGACATGATGGAGCTTATCCGATTCATATTGAGAAAAAATTACGTTATCTAAAGGATAGCAAAATATTGGAGGATTGAGATACTTAGGAAAGGCATGGTTACTTAGATGAAACTAGCGATTAGTACACTTCCATGTAAGGAGTGGTCCTTGGAAAAGACGTTACAGCTGTGTAACAAAAATGATATTACCGGTTTGGAGTTACGGACCGGATTGAATGACTGGTCCCAAATTGATTTAAGCCAGCCCGAATGCGATTACATCTTGGAGATGCTTACAAAGCATAAGATAAGAATTACTGACTTAGCAACCTCCGTGGTGGTTAGCGGTTATGACGAGTATCAATTATTGGAATATGAGAGATGTGTTCAACTGGCGAAAAGACTTCATACCAAGGGTATTCGAATTATGTTGGGATATTTTCGGGAACGATGGTCACAAAATATCGCCGAGGTTGATATCGAAGGAATGTCGTATTGGCTTAGGCAGGCAGATAAGATTGCCGGCAAGAATGAAGTTGAATTATGGATCGAGACACATAACGAATATGCAACCGGAGAAGCATTGCAAAGACTTTTTCAGGATAATCGGTTACCGAACAGCAAGGTGATCTGGGATGTCATGCACCCGATTGAACAAAATGAGAACTTTGTGAAAACCTATGATACACTGAAAGAATATCTGGTACATGTACATATCAAAGATGGACTTCCCTGGGCTGATGCGGATATGGCAAGTTGGAAATACACGAAGCTAGGGGATGGCATTGTGCCGATCCGAGAGATTGTACACCTGCTAGAAGATAGTGGTTATTCGGGATACTATTCGCTTGAGTGGGAAAGTCTTTGGCGTAATGAGATTAGAGGAGAAGATTATACCGGAGAAATAGTAATTCCGCACTATAGTAAGTTCATGAAGGAACTAAGTTTAAATTAAATCTAAATACACGGAATAAGTGGCTGAGTCCAAAAGGCAAAGGTGGCATTGGCCTAATTGATGGAAAGGAAGGTGAGGGATTATGAAGTTCTTGGTTACCATGGGTGAGGGTGAAGTTATGAGCAGCTTCTTCACAGCAAAGGCAAAAAGAGAACTAGAAAAGCATGCAGAAGTAATCTATAACAAGACCGGCAGGTTTAGTCTGAATAAAGAAGAATTGATGAAGCAGATCAAAGGTGTCGATGTATTATTCACCGGCTGGGGTGCTCCACGCTTGGATGGGGATATCCTTGATTGCGCGAATCGGTTAAAAATACATGCGCATACAGGCGGATCTGTGGCACCTTATGTGTCCAAGGAGGAATATGATCGGGGAATTGTTGTCTTGAGCGGCAATGCCTATTATGCGAAAAGTGTTGCAGAAGGATGCCTTGCATATACGTTAGCAGCTCTCAGACGCCTTGATCAATATGCCGATTCCATGAAATCAGGAGGTTGGAGACCGGAGGAAGATTATAATCAGGGATTGATTGGTAAGAAAGTGGGTATCGTCGGATATGGTGCAATCGGTCGGTATTATGCTGAACTGTTGAAGTGGTTTGATGTTCAATTATCTATCTACTCCGATTATATCTCGGACTCCGAATTAGCACGAGTTGGAGCTAGAAGAGCATCCAAAGAAGAAATATTCTCAGAGTGTGACGTGATATCCCTCCACTCTGCGTTAAATGATAAAAACCGTGGGATGATCACTAAGAATCATTTTGATTTAATGAAAGACGGTGCATTATTTGTAAATACAGCCAGAGCTGGGCTTGTTGATAACGAATCAATGTATCTTAAGCTACAAGAGAAGCGAATATATGCAGTACTAGATGTCTATGAGGAAGAACCGCTTCCGGTGCAGAATAAATTGCGTGAGTTGACCAATGTTACGCTTTATCCCCATATAGCCGGGCCAACCTTTGATATGAGA
>JAQZBA010000070.1 GCA_029239365.1 Herbinix sp.
CTATCGTCTTTGTCTTACAGTAGGAGGAAATTAATTCTTTTCCTCTACCAATATTATCTTCCTTAAGTTCTGTTTTAAACCAATTATTTATCTTATTCTTAGCCTGAGTACTCTTTACGATGGAGAGCCAGTCACGGCTCGGCCCCCTAGAGTTCTGGGATGTAATAATCTCTATGCGGTCCCCGTTCTGGATGACATAATCGATCGGTTCCAGTTTACCATTAATCCTAGCACCTACCATCTTGTTACCAACGGCACTATGGATTGCATAAGCAAAATCTATGGGGTTGGAACCTGTCGGCAGGGTCTTCACATCGCCTGTCGGGGTAAAGGCATATACACTCTCAGAGAATAAATCGAAATCATTCTTGATTAGGCTCAAGAATTCTTTATTATCTGACATATCCTTCTGCCACTCAAGTACTTGACGAAGCCAGGTCAGCTTCTCCTCCTCCGCGTTGGCAGTTCCACCCTTATCATCCACTCCCTCCTTGTACTTCCAGTGAGCAGCGATACCATATTCGGCCGTACGATGCATCTCATAAGTACGAATCTGTATCTCAAAAGGCGCACCCTTCGGACCAATCAGGGTTGTATGGAGAGATTGATACATGTTTGGTTTTGGCATTGCAATGTAATCTTTAAAGCGGCCCGGGATTGGTTTGAACATCTCATGAATTACACCAAGTGCCGCATAACAATCTTTTAAAGAATCAACAATAATACGTACAGCAAACAGATCATAGATCTGGTCCAACGTCTTATTTTGATTCACCATCTTCTTATAAATACTGAAGAAATGCTTAATACGTCCATCGATCTTAGCTGAAATCCCTGCGTCTTCAACATGAATTTTCACATCGTTCACAATATCATCGATATAAGCCTGACGTTCGCTCTTCTTTGTAGATATTTTCTCAGCCAGTTCTTTATATACCTCAGGTTCCAGGTATTTTAACGAAAGATCATCCAGCTCGATTTTAATCTTGGAGATACCAAGCCTCTGTGCAATCGGAGCATAGATATCCATGGTCTCCCGCGCGGTTTCCTTCTGCTTATGCGGTTCCTTGAACTTCAGGGTACGCATATTATGAAGACGGTCAGCCAGCTTAATTAAGATAACACGAATATCCTTGGCCATAGCTAAGAACATCTTTCTAAGATTCTCTGCCTGTAGCTCAACCTTATCCATGTCATAATTTAATTTGGTCAGCTTGGTAACACCGTCCACTAGGAGCGCGATCTCCTCAGAGAACATGGAAGAAATCTGAGCCACGGTAAAATCCGTATCCTCAACAACATCATGGAGAATACCCGCTACGATGGTCTCCTTATCCAGCTCAAGTTCAGCCAGGATGTTAGCAACACAGAGAGGATGGATGATATATGGCTCTCCGGACTTACGCAACTGATTCTTATGAGCATTATCAGCGAGATGATAAGCCTTTTCCACCATTGATATATCTGCGGAGGGATGATAGCTTCTAATCTTATCGATGAGCTCTTGATATAAGGTTTCAGGCGCAGTAAAATCTGCTGGTACATTAAAGGTCTCCGACGTGATATTTAATTCTCTACCTGTTACCTCTCTCATTTCATCCATGCTAATCACCACCCCTCTAAGCTAGTTAATAATTCTCTATCATGCAGGTAAATCTTTGCAACATAACAAAATCTATTATTTGCCTTCGTATCTAATTACAGCATCAACATCATATTTGGTTAGCTTATCGCGACCATGTAATCCCTTTAATTCCATTAAGAAGATAACCTTAATTACTTCACCGCCAAGCTGCTCAATCAGCTTAGTAATGGCTTCAATGGTACCTCCGGTAGCAATCAAGTCATCAATAATAACAACTCTCTGGCCGGGCTTAATCGAATCCTTGTGCATCTCAATCGTCGCTTTACCATACTCAAGGTCATAGTCCATGGATACGGTTTCACATGGTAATTTACCTTTCTTACGTACAGGTATAAATGCTTTGTTCAGATTATAAGCAATCGGAACGCCAAAGATAAAACCTCTGGATTCAGGTCCTGCGATAACATCAAACTCCAAACCGTCTAATAACGCCTGCATCTGGTCTATCGCTAATCTAAGTCCGTCCTTGTCCTGTAATACGCTGGTAACATCGCGAAATATAATTCCAGGCTCCGGAAAATCCGGGATACTTCTTACATACTCTTCTAATTTCTTCATTTAATAACCATGCCTTTCTTAGGGTCAACCCTTTTATTCAAGGCAAATGAACCTATCTACGGTTTCATCTGCTTCGCTTACCAAAAATGTTAACTTTCGCTGACATTTTCGTATCATGTATTAGTTCTATTCAGGTCAATGTGATATACCTGACAACGATTTATTCTTTATAGATGCTTATTATATCACTATGTGCGACAATTCGTAAAGAATATTTAGCAATTGCGTTATAAATATTGCTTTATTTTGACACAAAAGCCATAATATCATTTTAAACTTTCCTATAATAAGTCGATTTAACGATAATTTTGTATTATTAACTGTACATTCTTAAAGCCTTTATACTCATTGATCTTCGGAAAATAGGTAATGGCCAGTGTTGCATTCAGACTTCGGCCTGTTCGAAGCTTCTGTGCCTCCTCTTCCCCATAAGCCTCTGCGATGTAGGAAAAGAATTCATTCACATCACCAAAATAGATTGCTTCCATCTCCTTGCCATATTGATTTACTACATAGAGACGGATACCGCTGGCATTCTTACCGATGATAAAGGCTGATTTCACCTTCAATTCTTTCTCCGCAAATAGGGGCTTTTCGTTTCCCTTGCCAAAGGGCTCTAATTGCTTTAACTCATTGATCAAGGTCTCACTGATATAGCCTAATGGAAGATGAATATCAATTGATACTTTGGGAACCAGCATCTCCTCGGTTAGAGTAGTATTCTCATTCAACACTCTACGAAGTCGATCGACATTCTCCGGTATCAGAGATAGACCTGCTGCCATGGGATGTCCTCCCACCTTCAGGAAGAGTTCTCTGCATTTGCTGAGCTCTTCGATCATATTATATTGTTCGATGGATCTTCCCGAACCCTTAACTGAATGTTCTGCGTCAGTTAATACCAAGGTAGGTCGGTGATAGCGTTCCCTAATTCGTCCTGCGATGATACCGGCTATACTCTCATGGCAATCCGTAAGATAAAGTACCAATACCTTATCGTATAATATCTCTGATCCCTCGATGAGTTTCACTGCCTTCTCTACATTCCGGGTTGTCATCTCCTTCCGAAGATCATTTAAGCTTCGCAACTCTCTTGCAAGGATTAGTGCCTGTTCCTCTGACTTAGCTAACAAGAGGTCCAATCCCCTCTTAGCAGTATCAAGTCGTCCGGAGGCGTTGAGACAGGGCCCGATTACAAATCCCAGATGAAAAGCGCTTAATTGTTCCTTATCGATGCTGCTTACATCCATAAGGGCAAGCAACCCCTTATTCTTAGTATTCCTCAAAAGTTTAAGTCCGTGATGCACAATATTGCGGTTCTCTCCGGTCAGTTCCATAACATCGCATACAGTAGCAATCGCTGCATAGGATAATAATTCCTGTTCGAATTCTTCCCGATTTTCTACCTTGTAATACGTTAGCAGAGCACAGCATAATTTATATGCAATCACTGCTCCACATAATCCACTATAAGGATATTCACAATCCGGTCGCTTTGGATTAACTACTGCATCAGCAGCCGGTAAACGTACTTGCTTCCTCTTCTCTTTATCTACCTCAGGGATTAACATAAGGTCAGGTTCTACAGCAGCAGCAACCTCTTCGTATCCTTCAGACAGAATGGCAGCCTCTTCGCATCCTTCAGGCTGTATTCCAACCTCCAGTAAGCTGTGATGATCCGTGATGATCACCGTCATATTAAGGCTTTTCGCCAGTTCCACCTGCTCCAATGCAACAATACCATTATCACAGGTCAGGAGGGTGTCAACACCTTCATTATATGCAGCCTCCACCATCTGGTTATTAATTCCGTAACCATCCTTAATTCGGTCCGGAATCTCATAATCCACCTTGGCTCCAATACTAGCTAGGCCTAAGTATAAGATATAAGTAGCCACAACACCGTCCACATCATAATCTCCGATGATGCGTATTCGTTTACCTTCTGAGATCTTGCCTCTAAGAATATCGCAGGCTTTTTCCATATCCTTCATTAAAAACGGATTATATAATTCCGTAAGCTTTGGGTGTAAAAAAGTATCTATCTCCTGTGGTGACTCAAGTCCCTTATTCACAAGACAGCGCGCCAAAATCTCACTCACACCGCATTCCTGCATGATGAGGTTGAAATCCGCTTTTCTATTCTTGATTACCCAGTTCTCCATGTTGCCTCCTAAACAATAACTATCCTTGATAATAATGTGAATTATTTCCATTCACAATATTCACATTATTTACATTATTCTTCGGCTGCCTTCAGCATAATTGCACATTCCACACGCTTCTTCTGTAGCTCACAACCGATATCATAGGCATCGTTGATATCTCCATGGAACTTGTAGGAGTTAGCAGCACAACCACCACTGCAATAGAATTTAGCAAAACAATCTCTACATTTCTCCTTCGAGTACACATTACAAACCCTGAATTCCTCACGAAGCTCCGGTTTCACAATTCCCTCATCCACATTACCCATAAGGTACTCCGGTAATCCTACAAACTGATGGCAGGGATACAGATCTCCCCAAGGAGTTACAGCCAAGTATTCCGTACCGGAACCACAGCCGGACAGACGCTTTGCTACGCAAGGACCTCCGGTCATATCAATCATAAAATGGAAGAAGTTAAAATCCTTCCCTTCCTTCTTATATTCTAGCATTATCTTTGCCAGACGATCGTATTCCTCGAACAATACCGGAAGATCCTCTTCTTTAATCGAATAACTATCCTCCGGTAACGCTACTACCGGCTCAACAGAGATCTGCTTAAATCCAAGATCTGCCAGATGCTTTACATCCTCACTAAAGTCCAGATTATTGTGTGTGAAGGTACCTCTCACATAATAATTATTCTGGTTACGACTCTCAGCCAGTCTTTCAAACTTAGGCAGAATCAACTCATAGCTTCCCTTACCGTTACGGCTGGGGCGCATACGGTCATTGACCTCTTTTCGTCCGTCAATACTGAGCACTACATTACTCATCTCACGGTTAGCGAATTCCATTACTTCATCATCTAACAGAACGCCATTGGTAGTCAAGGTGAAGCGAAACTTCTTATTATGAAGTGCTTCCTGCTCCCTACCGTATTGCACAAGGTCCTTTACCACCTGCCAATTCATCAGTGGCTCTCCGCCGAAGAAATCTACTTCAAGGTTCCTACGGCTACCCGAGTTAGCAATCAAGAAATCAAGTGCTTTCTTACCAACCTCAAAGCTCATAAGCTCTCTATGACCCTTGTACTCACCCTCCTCTGCAAAGCAATATCTGCAAGCCAGATTGCAGTCATGGGCAATATGTAAACAAAGTGCCTTCACAACAGTGGAACGCTGTTTGAAGTCTTTAATATATTCTTCGTAAATATCCTTAGTAAACAGAGCTCCGTCCTGCTTCAGTTCCTCGATATCTGCGATCACTTCTTTCACCAGGCTGCTGAAAGCTTCCTTATCGTTAAGGAATTTCTCCTGCTCACTTTCCTCTCCCGTGATGAGGGTAAGATTCTCCTGCTTAGAATATTTCTCTACCATTGTGCGGATGATACTGTCCTGATCGTTGTTCTCATACAGCGCGATAATGTCATAGGCCAAATCATCTACAACATGAACCATACCGCTGTTAACATCCAGCACAATATTATATCCATTATTCTTAAATTGGTGTACCACTGTAATTCCTCCTAATATAAAAAACAAAATGTAATGAATCCCACAACGAATGGGACTGTCTGATAATATCTTCCGAAATTCAAACCTTTACGAAAAATATTATAAGGCAGCCCCATAGAATAGAAAGCCAGCATCTCTAGCTTCCTATTGTCTAATACAACAAATTTCGCACTCTGCGAGAATTATGCTCTATCGATTTAAAAATGAATGCTCAAGCCTGCAAGACCGGCTTTAAGATGACATGAGCTGAAATGATTAATCGATTCAAATGACACGAATAACGAAAGGTGCCTCAAGTGTTTCTACTCCTTAAGACACCTTCATTTCATTCAGATACATGTTAAAATATAACCAGATTGCGTACTCTATGTACTGACTCTTTATTTGTTCTCACAGCTCTGATTGCCAACTGTACAGGATGTCTTACATGCTGACTGGCAAGATGTCTGACATTCACCACATCCACCTTTTTTCATAGTATCTTTCAGGTTTTTTGTGTTTAAAGTCTTGATATGCTTCATTGTTTCGGCCTCCTTAGCACTATTAACTTCAAGCTATTATATCATAAGTATAGGTATAAGAAAAGCGTTTTTTGCAATTCTAAACTATGAATATCATATCGCAGAAGGGTCTTCCCCTGTACTATAGAATATTCATGACAAGTCTTCCTTCTTATCCTTACTATAGATCCTTCCGACTATACTTGATATCTATTATATGGATGACATGGATTGTATCCTAGCATTAACATAAGGCGAATTAACGAAATAATGATATTTATGGAAAAGTATATTGAAACATTTCTTTATGGTATGTTATAATATATGATATCGTAATTAAAACTACTTGATTTCAATCAATGTTATAATTACAAACGTATAAGAAAGGATTGGTGTAGTACAATGAATAAGTATATCATTACTACAGATACAACCAGTGATTTACCGGAGGATTATTTACAGCAGCACAATATCTCGCTGCTCCCTTTATATTATAGTTTTAATGGGACCATTTATGGCGAAAAAGTATTCCTTGAGCCTAAGGAATTCTATGATAAGATGCGAAAGGGAGCAATGCCTACGACGATGGCAGTGAATCCCGAGATGGCGAAGGATATCTTCACAAAACTATTGGATCAAGGATATGACATTCTTCATATCGCCTTCTCCTCAGCGCTCAGTGGAAGCTGCTCTGTTGCAGCAACTGTGGCCAGAGAACTGATGGACGAGCGGGCAGGGTCTAAAATTATCGTGATCGATTCCCTCTGCGCTTCTATGGGTGAAGGGCTTCTTGTTCATAAAGCGGTAGGTTTGAAGGATAGCGGCAAGTCCATTGATGAGGTAGCTGACTGGCTGGAGAATAACAAACTGAATTTATGCCATATGTTTACTGTGGATGATCTTCATCACCTTCATCGAGGAGGAAGAGTTTCTAAGGCTACCGCGATTATCGGAACACTAATTAATGTGAAGCCGGTACTTCATGTAGATAATGAAGGGCGTCTGATTCCTTTGAACAATGTAAGAGGCCGTAAAAAAGCTCTCATCTCCTTGGTAGATCAGATGGAAGCAAGTGTCAAGGATTATCGTGGTTCCAATGATATCATTTTCATCAGCCATGGGGACTGTATTGAGGATGCTGAGTTTGTTGGGAACCTGATCAAGGAACGTTTCGGTAATTTGGAGGTTCTGATTAATTTTGTTAGTCCGACCATTGGATCACATTCAGGACCAGGTACCATCGCCCTCTTCTTTATGGGAAAATCAAGATAATTGACATATCATAATGATTAATACATTGGAGCGTTAATATAACGCTCCTTTTACTATATTCCTCTTCTGCTGATCTTGGTAGACCTTAGCAATTTGTAACATTGTAATTACCCATTTGATATGATATAATTCCGAATAAAACTATGTCAAAATGTTCCAATTATAAATGTTTTATATTTGAAGTTATTTCAGTACCGGATACGTTATTTTAGCTAGAAGATAGAATATGGGGTGAAGGATATGCCATTAAAAATACTAGTAATTGAAGATGATGCAGATATTAATCGAATACTTTGTAGGTACCTGACGAAGGAACAATATCAGGCAGTACCTGCCTTCTCCGGTACGGAGGCCAGACTTCAGCTTCAGCTTGATTCCTTCCAGCTAATTCTACTGGACCTGATGCTTCCCGGCGCTAACGGGGAAGAGCTAATCAAGGAAATCCGTGTAAAGTCCCAGGTCCCCATCATAGTCATATCCGCCAAGACATCTCTGGAGGACAAAGTGAGTGCCTTAAAGAATGGTGCTGATGATTATATTACGAAGCCTTTTGAGCGGGAGGAGGTAATTGCCCGGATCGAGGCTCTGCTACGAAGAAGTCAGATAGGTTCCAAATCGGAGAATGCAGTTGAAGATAATAGCATTCATTTCAAGCAGTTGCTTCTTAACCGTACCTCCAGAGAGGTATTGATTAAGGGCAATCCGATTGCACTAACTGCCTATGAATTTGATATCCTCCTGTTATTACTTCAGTATCCGGATAAAGTATTTACGAAGGAACAGCTTTATCAAGATATCTGGAAGAACGGATATTACGGTGAGGACAATACCATCAATGTACACATCAGCAACATTCGAAAGAAAGCAAAGGAATATGATGATGCTTCCTATATTAAGACGATATGGGGAATTGGTTTTAAGATGGATACAGCATAATTTAACATCTTTATACTTTCTTTAAACTTTATTAAGTACTTATTAATATTACGCCCTTATAATTACAATCATTGAGTAATTAATAATAGTTTGAAAGGAGTAATAAAGTGCGAGAGGTTATATTATCTACGAAGAATATTACAAAAAAGTATAGTACAACATTTGCAGTCAATAACATCAATCTCGAAGTAAAGCAGGGGGAGATCTATGGTCTCGTTGGCAAAAATGGTGCCGGTAAGACTACCTTACTTCGATTAATCAGCGGTCAGGCTTTTGCTACCGAAGGAGAAGTAGCATTATTCGGAGATTCTACACAGGAGGGTCTAAGCTCAGGTAGAAAGAGGATTGGCGCCATCATCGAGATCCCCAGCTTCTATCATACTATGACAGCGGAACAAAATCTGGAGTATTATCGTATCCAGCGCGGCATTCCCGGGAAGAACTGTGTCTCTGAGGCGCTGAATGAGGTCGGCCTCCTACATGCCGGCAATAAGAAATACAAGAGTTTTTCACTTGGTATGAAGCAGCGACTTGGTCTTGCTCTGGCTCTTATGAATAAACCTGATTTATTATTGCTGGATGAACCGATCAACGGTCTTGACCCCTTCGGAATCGTCGAGATTCGTAATCTATTACTTCGTCTTAGTCAGGAGAAGAATATCACCATCCTGATCTCCAGCCATATTCTTTCTGAATTATCCAATCTTGTAACCTACTATGGCTTTATCGATAAAGGACAGTTGGTGAAGCAAATATCCGCGGAGGCTCTCTCCAAGGAATGCAACCGTTATATAGAACTCAAAGTAGATAAGGTGGAAGTAATGACCGCTCTACTGGAAAGTAAGCTAGGCTGTACCTCCTATCAGGTAACTCCTGATCATATGATCCACCTCTTTGATCATTTGGACCAACCTTCAAAAATCAGCGAACTGGCTGTTAAGAATGGAGTTGGCCTCTATTCCATCGTCACCAAGGAGATCAATCTGGAGAATTATTTCATTCAACTAGTAGGAGGAGAAAGCAATGATTAGTTATATCAAAAGTGAACTATATCGTCTGTTCCATAGCAAAGGAAGTTACCTGTTCCTATTGATTTGTTCTGCATTATTGATTAGTGCCAATGTGGTATTAGCAGTGATAGGCCGTACAGAAGAAAATTTTCCCTATGATAATACCGGTTTTTCCTTAAGCCTGTTCTACTCTGATTTGCCCCTTGTATTTATTTTATGTATCACGGTAGCATCTATTGTATTTGGGAATGAGCATACCAATCACACCATGAAGAACAGTATTTCCTATGGAATATCCCGAGGTAACATCTACTTTGGCAAGCTCCTAGTTGAGATTGTATATGCAATATTTGCTTTTCTAATCATCGCAGGCTTGTTCATCGGTAGTTCTTATCTTCTACTGGAGAATTCTCATTCCAAAGATTTTGAGCTATTACTTAAGGCTTCCTTCGTAGCCCTTCCGCTACTGCTTTGTGCCTTGGCTACTACCAACTGCTTCCTTTTCATCATCGAGGGAACGGGTGGTGCCTTAACAGTGATCATCGGCGTATTGATGGCATTTCCCTTGATAAGCAATTTTCTTGGAATGAAGTTCGAGCTCTTCCAGAAGATAGGCAAGATTCTCCCCTGGAATCTGGTGAATAGCATAAGCATTGATTTTGAGAGTTATAAAATGATTTTGCCATGGGAAGGAGATGCAGGTTACTATAACTATTGGATCTTCGGTATCGCACAGATGGCTCTGTTCATCTTAATCGGTTATGTGGTTTTTCGTAAGAAAGAGATTAAGTAATTCTATTCCTTAAGCTGTAAGATGTAATATCAACTTTCCTCACACAGGTTGAAAATTCAGTTCTCGATGTTCTTGCTTAATAATAATTAGAAGGAGGTGACGCGCAGTTGCAATATATATGTATTATATTATTAATACTGACTACCGTTTTGGCTGCGCGCCTCTATTTTGTTCATAAAGCACTCCATCGTGCTGCAGAGGATATGGATCAAATTGAAGAACATCCTGAACAGAACCGTCAATTGAAAACAAGTTCTACGAATAGCGGCTTGGAAAAGCTCCTTCGCAGGATTAATCTCCTCTATCATGCAAGACAGAAGGAGCGTATTCTCTATCAGAGAAGGGAACATATCATTCGCCAGGAGATCGAGAATATCTCCCATGATCTTCGAACACCACTTACTTCGATCATAGGCTATCTGGACTTGACCGAAGATGAGGAAGCTACGCCGGCAGAGCAGCAGGAATATCTTGGTATCATCCGTAAGAGAGCTAAGGTATTGCAGGGCTTCATTCAAGACTTTTATGAAATCTCGCGTATTGAAGCCGATGATTATCCCCTTCAATTAACCTCGGTCCCCGTTCAAAGTATGTTGAAGGAAGCTATCCTAGCTTATTATCTTGACTTTGAAAAGCGTGACATCCAGGTTGAAGTATCGCTGGAGGAGAAGCCTTGTTTTATCATCTCTGATAAGATACAATTCGAGCGCATTTTAAATAATCTAATTCAGAACGCTTTAAAATATGCCGAGAAGCAGTTTATCGTCAGACAGATCAGCACCAAAGATAGTTGTTGCCTTCAATTTATGAATGATACGGCAAATATCTCCGCAGATGAGCTGACTCGCATATTCGAAAGGTTTTATACCGGGGATCAATCCAGGACTAATCAAAGTAGTGGTTTAGGATTAACAATTACCCAATTATTAGTAGAAAAGATGAAGGGTCAGATTGAGGCAAGAATCGAGCAAGACTTGTTTATTATTGAACTTCGATGGCCAATCTCATAGGCGATTAAACTAAGTCATTCATATGAACTAGTCTAAAACATTAATTCATAAAGGTAGACATATTAGATGGAATAGATAGAAGGGTAATGCTTCCTGCAAACTATGTGCAGGAAGCATTACCCTTCTATCTTTATGCAATTCATTAGGACTATAATAAGATACCATAGGGTGGCAACAGTTAAGTATTGTAGCCAATTAGATTTTATATTTTAGAATTAGTGCCTATCTATATGTGAGAGTTTTTTTGCTTGATTCTTACTTTACATATTGATTTATTAATCAGAATATGAATTTATATTATTTTAATACAAAATTATGGTCAAACATGATACAATAGCTTAAAGCAATGATCAAGATATCAATAAAACTAAGGAGATAAAGCAAATGATCAAAAATAGATTTAAATATCTATTCCTATTATTAATATTCACTCTCATCCTTCTTCCATCCTCCCCTGCGCAAGCTAAGGTGCATAGCTTCTCTACCTTGTATATGGAGATGACACTCCCCGAGGATACCTTAATAATAACTACGGATACCCCGAAGGTAGATCCCGCGTGGCAGGTTGCTGGTATCGCAGATCCTACCAACGAGATAAAAACTATGAAAGAAATGGGTGTACAGGCAATCCTATACGATCCAAACACAGCATCTACCGTCAGGGTCCTCAGTAAAACGACCAGTGACAGCAGGGAAGTGTTCCATCTCTCACTTCTTGATGAGGATGAACTCGCAGCATACCTAGATACAATTTTCAGTACAACGGATGAAAATACTGCCTATACAATCGAACAATATCCGCAGGATGAAATTCCCTTCTACAGACTAACCTTGCAACTAACTAAGGATGGCACAAAATATTCCGAAATAGTCTATGGAACAATTGCAAATGGCAGCTCAATTTCCTTTGATATTTATGCTAAAAATAATACCGAACCGATGGACGAAAGCTATCTCAAGGAATTAGTTGCAAATACTCACTTTACTGAATTTCAGGATAAAGCTGAAGTCGAAAAGCAACAGCGTAACGCGATTACCTTCCTAGTTACTGCTCTAGCCATTATTATCGGAATTATTGTAGTTTGGATACTGATCAACCAGCGCACTAAGAAAAAGCAGAAACTGATTAAGAAACAAAAGGCAGAAGAACTCTCCCGTTTTTTCACCACACAGAGGGAAAAAGAGGAACAAAATAGTAAGGACTCCCCAGTTATGATCAATCGGACTAAGTATACCGAAGAAGTAATTCAAACCTTCTATACCTTTGATCGACTTTGGAAACATATCAAGCTGTGGATCATAACCGCCATAGTGTTTCTACTCTTTTTAGCATCCTTCTATACCTCAGGCTCCATTTTGGTATGTGTGATATCAATCGCAGTTGTAATTATATTTATCTATTATCAATACATTCAAACCGAAAAAGTTATCACACGTGAGGTAAAGTCTTATAAAAGCAACAAGAATAAGGAAGCCGTATTTACGTTTTACGAAGAATATTATACCTTATCCGGAATACAATCCAGTTCCAAATTTCCTTACCTTCAGATAACCGAAATCAAGGAATATAAAGATTATTACTATCTATATCTGGGTTCCGAAAGAGCGCATTATCTGAAGAAAGATGGTTTTGAACACGGAACAACAGAATTCCTGGAATTAATCAAGAAGCATGTAACGCTTAAATAGTATCACCATGACTTTTTATATCAAAGGGGCTGTCCACCATCCGTTATTCAACCGCTGGTGTGACAGCCCTTAAATTTTAAATGTTTTATATTAATCCGTTATACAATGTAAATCAAATTGCTCAC
>JAQZBA010000424.1 GCA_029239365.1 Herbinix sp.
GGATGGAAGCACAACACCTTCCGCCCGTCGGCTGAAGCTTTCATATCCGGTCTGGATTTTCTGCATTCCTCCGTAGCATAAGGACAACGGGGAGCAAATTTGCAATAAGTTATCGCATATTCTTTGTCCTCTGTATCCGGCATAACCAAATCTTGATTCCATTTTTCGCCTACTCTTGGAACAGCATTCATTAAAAGCTCTGTATACGGATGTGCCGGATGATCCATGATTTCCTTCGCTTTTCCATATTCAATCAGGCAGCCTCTATATAAGGTAGCTATATAATCAGATACATAATAAGCGGTTGATAGGTCATGGGTAACATAGATGAATGATACATTATACTTATCCTTCAGTTCTTTGAACAAGTTAACGATATTCATTTTCATAGATGCATCAATCGCAGCAACCGGCTCATCCGCAATGATAAGCTTGGGTCTGGTAATGAGTGCTCTGGCAATCGATACACGCTGCAGTTCTCCGCCCGAGAACTGAGTCGGATATTTGCCCTTTACTACCTCAAGTGACAAACCTACACTTTTTAGTGTATCATCGACCAGCTTTTCCGCTTCTTTTTTATTCTTCGCAATCTTTAAGCGAAGAGCAGTGTTGAACAGATAAGTATCCACTGTTTTTCGCATTGAGAAGGATTCATACGGATTCTGAAATATCGGCTGTACATCCAGCCTAAATTGAAAGGGATCATACCCCTTGCGATCTCTGTAAGATCTCCCGGAAAGCAGTATATCACCCTGATCGGGATCATGCATACGCAATATCATCTTACATAATGTTGATTTACCACATCCTGATTCACCTACAATAGAAAGGATAACGGGCTTGCCGGCATCGATATCGATATTAATCTCATCCACAGCAACAAGCTTCTTTTTACTGAGCATACCACCAATATGGAAGGATTTACTGATATTATTTATTTCTAGCAATTTCTCGGACATTTTACTCTATACCTCCTTTTCATTCAGATAATGACAGGCTGCAAAACGCCCCTTCTCAACTTCACGAAACTTCGGTACCGCTTTCTTGCATTCGTCCTTCGCTTTCGGGCATCGGGGTGCAAATCTACAGCCCGGAGGAGGGTTGGTAAGTGCCGGGGGTCTTCCCGGTATTCCTGTCTTCTGACTCTTGTCACCTACTCGAGGGAGAGCTCCTACCAACATCTGAGTATATGGATGTATTGGTCTTTCAAAGATATCCTCTGTCCTCCCCAGCTCAATCATACTGCCGGAGTACATAATCCCCATACGGTCGGTTATCTGATAATGTACGCCCATATCATGACTTACTATGACCATAGTGTTCTTTAATTGTTTTTGAAGACGCATAAGCATCATAAGGATTCCTCTTTGAACGACTACGTCAAGTGCTGTTGTCGGTTCATCCGCCAGGACTACATTAGGAGACATAAAGGTTGCCAATGCTATTATTACACGCTGTCTCATTCCACCGGAAAGCTGGAATGGATAAGCATTCAGTAAATCAGGAGAGAGACTGAGCTCTTCCAGATAGTCTGAGACTCTCTTCAAGGTTATCTCCTTCGGCTCTCTCATCCGATCTTTTTTCGGAATCGAATCAAGAAATTGATTCTTGAGCGGTACGATAGGATTCAGTACGCTCTGTGCCGCTTGCGGTACATAAGAAATATTATCCCACCAGGTCTTTCTGATCTGCCCTGTCTCAAAGGAAAAGGCTTTTCCGCTCTTTTCTCCACTGAGTATAAGCTTACCCGAGTCCACAACCATAGGGAATTCAATGATATCATACAAAGCTTTTAATAAGGTTGTCTTACCACAGCCTGATTCACCGGCTATTCCGAAAATTTCATTATCATATATTTCAAAATCCACATCGTTAATAACATGAACAGGTCCGTTAATTGTTGAATACGAGGTGGACAAATGGTCAATTTTTATCATCTCCTACCTTCCTCTCTTCATTGATAGATAATCATTATAGCCAGTTATTAGGAGGAACAGTCCGATAAACATTACAGCCGTAGCTATAATCGGAGAACCTATCCAGAACCACTGCTTCGTAAATATAGCATTACGTTCTCTTGCCCACTGAATCATATTTCCCAAGGAGATAAGATTACCAGGTGACAGACCCAGAACAGCAAGACTCGATTCAGAAGCAATCGCCGCAAGAGTAGCATTCATGAAGTTTGAGAGTGACCATGTAAAAGCATAGGGAAGTATCTCAGTTACAACAACCTGAACGGTACCTTCACCCGAAAACCATGCCGTATGTATAAAATCACGCTCACGCATGGATAGAGCCATCGAACGGATCTGCCGGCTCGGCCAAGCCCAGGCGAACATCGCTAATACCAGTGCCATGACTAAAACCGTAGAAGTTCCCTTCATAAATGAGGTCATCAATATTAGGATAGGGAGGGAAGGGATAACGATAAAGGTATCCGTTAAAACGGTCAGCACTCGATCAACCCCTCCACCAGAAAAACCTGCCAGAAGTCCGATAAATACACCCGCAACGGTACCAATTGTAGCCACGATAAGACCGATCAGAAGTGAATTATGAATAGCCTCAATCAATAACCACAACACATCCTGTCCCATACTCGTAGTCCCAAGCCAATGTTCTGACGAAGGCTGAAGTTTCCCCGGATAAGAATTAAAAGTAAACGGGTTTGTATGGGGTAGAAAATATATAACAAAACCAATAATGACAAATATAAATGTCATTATCATTCCTGCCTTAAGACTTATATTCGCATTTTTCCAAAATTTCTTCACAATTTCCACCTCCTGCTTTTAATTGTATCGAAT
>JAQZBA010000425.1 GCA_029239365.1 Herbinix sp.
TTTATGATATTGAATAACGCTACCTTTTTAATCCAATGGCTGCTATTATTCCACTTAAAATCAGATATCGGTGGATATGAACTGAGTGAAGTCATGGTCTTATGGGGCTTGGCAGCTTCCACCTTTGGTTTTGCTCACATGCTGTTCCAACGAGCATTCCATCTACCTTCGTTAATCATTCAGGGGAAGTTGGATTCCTTTTTGGTTCAACCGAAGAACGTCCTGCTCAGTGTAATCACCTCTGCAACGAATTCCTCTGCCATCGGTGATCTGGTCTACGGCTTTCTGATTATTATTATCTTCAAGTTTAGCATAGCTAACATATTGCTTTTCACCTTGTTCACCTTTATTGGAGGTTTTATTATGACCGCCTTTGCAGTCATCACCGGAAGCTTCTCTTTCTGGATGGTGCGCGGAGACCTTTTGTCCGAGAACTTGAACAACATCATCGTTAACTTCGGAACCTATCCGGATAGTATCTTTAAGAGCGGAGTACGCCTACTACTCTATACCATCGTCCCGGTAGGCTTTATTGTCTATCAGCCACTGCATATTATTCTGAGCTTTAATCTGGGTGCGCTGCTCAGTGTCCTTGCCTTCACCCTCGTTATTTGCCTGTTGGCCTTTTACCTGTTCTATAAAGGTTTAAAGCGATACTCCTCAAGTAACCTGATGAGCGCGAGGATTTAACAAGAGTTGGAAGGAATGGATTGTCCTAATTATTGTACAAATCGGGTTGCACCTTAGTTTATTGTGTGAATAATCGTTTTTATAAGCTGTTTTATGTTTACTTATTGGTTAATTGTGGTACAATGTTTGTTAAGTACTGCAAAAAATAACATACGAGAAACTTGCCTGGTATTACAACCGGTCACAGAATTTACCAACCCATACGTTCAATGCAAGGATGAAATCATGCCCTTGCTCTGAATAAGAAAGCAGCTTAGCACACTAATCTTAACGTATATGCTTAAGTTTTGACAAATCTTATTCTACATTTAACGAAAAGTAAAGGAGTGAAATGATTGTATGGTACTTGAGGGTAAAGTAGTTGTAGCACAGGGTGGAGGGCCCACAGCAGTAATCAATCAGTCTTTAGTTGGGGCCGTGCTGGAATCTAGAAAATTTCCACAGATAACGAAGGTATATGGTGCAGTTAATGGAGTTACTGGGATAGTTAATGAGGACTTTCTTGATCTTACGCAGGAGACGACTCATAATATGGAGCAGGTAGCAATCACTCCTTCCTCCGCTTTATTTTCTACCAGAGATAAACCGGATACCGGCTATTGCAAAGAGATATTCAAGGTCTTCCAGGCTCATGGTGTTAGATATTTCTTCTATATCGGAGGAAATGATTCCGCAGACACAGTTCGTATCGTAAATGAGCAAGCAGAATCTTCAGGTTATGAATTCAGAGCTATTCATATTCCTAAGACGATTGATAATGATTTAATGATGAACGACCACACTCCGGGTTATCCTTCCGCTGCTAAGTTCGTAGCGCAGGCTTTCATTGGTCTGAATCTTGATAACAGAGCACTGCCGGGTGTACATATCGGTGTTGTTATGGGACGTAATGCAGGCTTCTTGACCGCCGCTTCCTCCATTGCACAGAAATATCCCGATGATGGTCCTCATTTGATTTATTTACCGGAACGACATTTTATTTTAGATAATTTTATTCAAGATGTAAAAACGGTTTATGATAAATATGGCCGCTGTATCGTAGCTATTTCCGAGGGTGTTCAGGATGAGAACGGTGTTCCGATCGTAACAAAGCTCATCAAGAGCGGTACCGATGCTCATGGTAATTCCCAATTATCCGGAACCGGTGCTCTCGGCGATCTTCTCACCCAAGAGATCAAGGGCAAGCTAGGAATTAATCGTGTTCGTTCTGACACACTGGGCTATCTACAGCGCTCCTTTATGGGATGCACCTCTGAGATTGACCAGCATGAAGCCCGTGAGGTTGGTGAAAAGGCTGCTCAGTTTGCTATCTGGCACAACATTGACGGCTCCATCGTGATTAATCGTACCGGTAATTATTCCGTAGCTTATAAGATGACCGAGCTGCATAACGTAGCAGGTAAGACGAAGCTGATGCCGGATAATTTCATCAATACTAAGGGCAATAATGTAACCGAGGCCTTCAAGTACTACCTGCAACCACTACTAGGCACCATGCCGGAAGCTAATATGTTACGCGCGCCTAGAGCAGAAAAGATATTAAACAAATAAAATAATGGAAGTATAAAAGGCTATCGGCTTTCCACATTGCACTGTTTGGTGCGTGAGGAAAGCGGATAGCCTTAATTGTTATCTTATTATAGATTAATACCTACTAATTAACTCAATACCAATATCGGACTGCCATCCTATGATTCGTTAGTTTAGACCGAAGGTTGCGAATTCTTCCATAGATTTACGCTTCTTCTCGGTTGAAGGAAGGACATTCGCATACCCTATGGTAAGTAACGCAATTACCTCCAAATTATCAGAAAGTCCTAATATCTCGTGACAACGCTGAGCATCAAAAGCACAGATCCAGCAGGTTCCAAGACCAAGCTCTACCGCAGCCAGTGTCATATGATCAATCACGATGGCGGCATCAATATCACAGTGATCCTTACCGTCTTTTCTATTCCAGCTTTTCGTATGATCCCCACAAATCGCAAGGACCACCGGAGCTTCCTTGAACCATTCCCGGTTATAGACCTCATATAGCTTTTCCTTGTCTTCTTTTTTCTCCAATACATAGAGATGCACCGGCTGAAAATTCACTGCGGAGGGAGCCATTTTGTCCTTCTCTACTTCATTCTCTTGGTATCCTCGTACTGAATACCTTGCTTTAGTTAGTTCCAAAAACGACATAAATCTCTCTCCTTTTACAATTGTGTTAAATAATGTTATATTTAATGTATAATTAATAATACTTTTACCTTATTGTATACATTCTTTCTTTTGATGCGTAAAAATTCCCTCTTCAACCTATGGTAAGAGGGAATTTTACGTTACTATTTCTTCTTTGTTGTGCTTGCCGGAGCAGCTGCGCCACCTTTTTTCTTCGGGGCTTTTTTTGGATTCTTATCTCCCATGATACCCACCTCCTTTTGTTTGCTTTTTACCATGTATTACAATTATTGTATCCTCAATTCAATATAAAGTCAAACAAATTTTCCTCACATATTTCGTCAATCGTAAACTACATCATATAGGATGTCCGAAGTTAGCTAAATTATTAAAAAGCAATAATTCACAATGGGCAGGTATAATAAAGTTAGTATGAATTATGTAAGTTGAGATGCAAATTTTATAGTTCAATATAATATAAAATGATATCCGAATAGTTTCCGTCTCCTAATAGAAATCCCTTTGGTACAACTCCCAATCGTGAAAAGCCAATTTTCTCATATAAATGAATTGCCATATGATTGATACTTACCACAGCGTTAAATTGCATCAACCGAAAGCCATGTTCCTTTGCCGTCACAAGACTATGACGAACCAGCTTCTCTCCAATCTTCAGATCACGGTAGCCGCTTCGAACCGCATAGGAGGCATTCGCAATATGTCCACATCGCCCTATATTATTAGGGTGTAGGATAGAAAGACCTACCACTTCTTCACCAAGTACAGCAACAGCAGTAAAGGTCTGTGCTGCGAAGAAATTCACCGCCTCTTCCCTTGTCAGGTGCTCTGTCTGGGGAAATGCATTCGCTTCCTCTACTACTCTATTCCAGATCTCCATCAGGCAAGAGATATCCTCCTGAAGATATTCTCGTATTATCACTTCCATACTTACAGTTCTCCAATCTATATTCCCTT
>JAQZBA010000071.1 GCA_029239365.1 Herbinix sp.
CTTCATACAGTTGCTCACTAAACCATGTTTGTATCACTTTGGATAATGAAAGTGAATTTAAGTCTACGGACAAGCCCTCTATCACCTCCGGGAATTCAGCTTCCTGGGTTACGATAGAAGGCGAAACCGTAGACTTTTCTTTATGTTGTTAAAAAAGTCTTCCTTATACAATAGAAACCGCTCCTCTATGGGAGCATGGGTATGGCAGAATTCCCTTAAGTATTTGCGATACTCTATTGACAAAGACTTGTTTTGATGATAGTATTCCTAAAAAGGAACACCAAAATTCAGAAAGCAGGGATGGTAAGATGGATGAGAATACGATCTATCAATTAAGTCTATTTGGACTCACAAGGCAGGAAGCAACTCTATATATTACCCTATTGTCCAATCCAAGTATGACAGGCTATGAGCTTGCAAAGCGTACAGGAATATCAAAATCCAATACTTACGGCTCTCTGACTGGTCTGGTGAGTAAAGGTGCAGCCTATATTGCTACCGAGGAAGCCACCAGATATCTCGCTGTTGGAATAGAAGAATTCTGTAAGAACAGGATTAGGGTGATGGAAGAGGCGAAGAAGGAGCTTTCCCATATCTCCTTCCAGAATTCCAATGCAGAAGGCTATATTACCATAATCGGAAGGCAGAATATTCTTAATAAGATCCGCACAATGTTAGAAGTGACTACCGAGCGGGTATACCTATCCTTGAATTCGGAACTGATATCACCCTTTCTTCCTGAGCTACAGGTGCTGGTTGATAGGGGGATTAAAGTTGTAGTCATCACGGACCGGAACATCTCTATGAAGGGTGCAACCCTTTACTACTCGGACCGGGTTGATGATAAGATCAGGATTATCGTGGATTCGGTAGAAGTCATCAGTGGGTTATTGGATAAGAATTGTTTGTATTCCAAGAATGAGAATCTTTTTTCGATATTTAAGGATATGTTAACCAATGAAATTGAACTAATTAAGAGGAAGGGGAGTCCCCAAGAATGAAGGAATTCCGATTAAGTAAGAGTCAGATAGAGCAATTAGCAGAAAAATATGGTTCACCCCTCTATGTCTATGACGAAGAGACACTACGGACACGTTGCAGGGAGATGAAGAATCTGGTAAGCTATACGCATTTTAAGCCGAACTATTCCGCGAAGGCGAATACGAATATAGAATTATTAAAGATCATTCGTAGTGAAGGCTTTCATGTAGATGCTATGTCAGTGGGTGAGATTATCCTGGAAGAAGCCGCGGGCTTTCTACCGGAGGAAATCCTATTCATATCAAATAATGTGACCTCTCAGGAGATGCAATTTGCAGTAGATAGAGGTATTACTGTCAGTGTAGACTCATTGTCACAGCTTGAGACCTTCGGAAGACATTTTCCGGGGAAGAAGGTAGGAGTAAGATTAAATCCCGGTGTCGGCGCAGGTCATAATAAGAAGGTGATTACAGGAGGGAAGAGCAAATTCGGTATCGAGCTCGAAGAGATTACTACAATCAAAGCAATAGCAGAGAAGTATAGTCTTCATATCGTCGGAATTAATCAGCATATCGGGTCTCTCTTTCTTGAGGGTAGTAAGTATGTAAGTGCATGTCATACCTTGTTTGAGGCAGCCAGGGAATTCGATGAGTTGGAATTCGTTGATCTGGGAGGCGGCTTTGGTGTACCCTATCAGGGAGAAGACAGGCTGGATCTGGAGAAGTTATCCCGCCAGATGCAACAAGTGATAGATGAATTCCTGGAGAGTTATCGGAATAAAGAATTGGAGATTAAGATCGAACCCGGAAGGTATGTGGTTGCAGAATGTGGGGTCCTTATCGGACAGGTGAATAGTATTAAGGTAAATTACAGTGAGAAATATGTAGGTACCGACCTTGGCTTCAATGTGTTGATGCGTCCGGTCTTATACGACTCCTATCATGGGATCGTTGTATATAATAACTCTGAGGAAGAAGAAAAGGTAACGGTAGTCGGTAATATCTGCGAGACAGGGGATGTAATTGCGAAGGACAGGGTTCTTCCGGTGATGATGGAAGGCGATTATATTGCTGTCGAGACAGCCGGTGCCTATGGTTATTCCATGAGCTCCAACTATAATGCAAGATTACGGCCTGCAGAAGTATTGATCCAATGTGATGGTACGGACCGCCTAATAAGAAGAAGGGATAGCCTGGAGGATTTGGCGCGACAACTGTAATAGATTCGCCTTAATTCATTTATCTGACTTTATGATACCCGAACTATTATGACACCCGAACTATAATTTTAAGTCATAGAGAGACATTGCTATATATTCTGCAGTGTCTCTTTTTTTGTTATTAAATAAAATGAAATGAATTAAATTCAACTATAATTGTTCGTTTTTGCTTAAGACACATTTGTATGATATGTATTAAAATCTACTATAATTTTATACAAATCATGCAAAATCAACAAGTATTTAGGGTAAAAATGAAATCGATTATAAAAAACTGTTTAAAATAAAGTTGAAAATGAATAGTTTTAAATATAAATTGAATAGAAATGACTTCGGTATCTGTATAGAATTATCCTCATAACACATATGAGTTTTGTTGGAAGGGTACATAAGGTACTAGTAAGATGAGGACAAAATGACATTGAATTAAATTAAAGGAGGAAAGATCATTATGAAAGATCAAGAGATGAAACCGATCGCACCCCCCCGTAAGCAAGGGTTTTTACACTTTATAAAAAGAGATTGGCAATTATATCTTCTTGTCCTGGTTCCGCTCGCTTTTGTAATCATCTTTAAATATGCCGCATATCCGGGCCTTCGAATGGCCTTCATGGATTTTAAACCGGCGAAGGGATATGACGGTAGTGAATGGGTTAATTTTGAGATATTTCAGAAGATTTTTAAAGACGCTGACTTCTTAAGAGCCTTCAAAAACTCAATCATTTTTAATTTGTTAGATCTGTTCGTGGGCTTCCCGGTTCCGATTATATTAGCTTTGATGCTAAATGAACTTCGGTACCGTAGATTTAAGAAAGTGACACAGACAATATTATATCTACCCCACTTCTTATCTTGGGTTATTGTAGCAAGCGTAGCTTATACATTATTTAAGCCTGAGTCCGGTTTGGTCAATATATTAATGCAGAATGCAGGACTGATCGATAAGGGAATTCCCTTCTTAACTGAGAAGTGGCACTGGGCTGCCTCTTATCTGGCAATTGGTATCTGGCAGACTATGGGATGGTCGACCATTATCTATCTGGCAGCGATTACCGGTATCAGTGCCGAGCTATATGAAGCAGCAACGGTGGATGGTGCAAACCGCTGGAGAAAGATGTGGAATATTACCCTCCCCGGTATTAAGGGTACCACGGTAACCCTCTTGATCATGAACCTGGGTCGAGTGATGGGAAGTAACTTTGAACGTTTGGACTCCTTCGGCAATGTTCAAGTCAAGGACTTCCAATATCAATTGGCGATCTATATCTTTGAAAAAGGCCTTGGATCCGGTAATTTCAGTAAAGCAACTGCTGTTAACCTGTTCCAGTCCCTGATTGGCCTGATGTTAGTGATTATGGCCGATCGATTAGCCAAGAGGCTGGGAGAAGAAGGATTGATTTAGAAGGAGGAGTTATTCATGAGTAAAAGAGAGAGACACCATGATTTAGATGAGAGAGACTCCGGCTTTCATGGAGTTGGTAAGATAAAAATCAGCGATATCGTCATTATGACTATTCTGACTGTATTATCGCTGACCTGTATCGTTCCCTTTATCCATATCGCTTCAAAATCGGTCAGCAGTAATACAGCAGTCTTATCAAAAACAGTGTACCTGCTACCAAAGGGTTTCAACTTTGAAGCATATCAATCGATTTTCCAAGATGGTCAGTTAACACACTCAATGCTTTATTCCATTCTGGTTACGGTATTGTTTACTCTACTTGGACTTATCTTAACTACCTGTGCGGCATATCCGCTTTCCAGAAAAAGATTGAAGGGCAGAAGCGTAATTGCACTATTATTATTGTTTTCTATGTATTTTACAGCAGGGATCATACCGGAGTATCTTTTAATGAAGGACTTGGGACTGTTGAATAAGATGTGGGTATTGATCTTACCCTTAGCATTTTCACCATACAATACATTGATTATGAAGAGCTTTCTACAGGCCAATATACCGGATAGCTTAGAGGAGTCAGCCTTCATTGATGGAGCAAGCAATATTCAGATTTTATTGAAGATCGTGCTTCCCTTATCCAAATCCATTATGGCAACGTTAGCACTGTTCTTTGCCGTAGGAAGATGGAATGCCTATGCGGATGCGAAATATTTCATTACAACAAAAGCCTTGCAACCAATTCAATTATTACTGAGTAATATGATTCTTAACTCCGGAGCTGATTCGGTCAGCTTATCGGAAGCTGCAGATGTAGTGAGTACCCCGGAGGTATTGCAGGCTGCTGCTGTTATGTTTGCTACACTTCCTATCCTCTGCATCTATCCTTTTGTACAGAAGTATTTTGTAAAAGGGGTTATGATCGGAGCGGTGAAAGGTTAGCCACAAGTTAGTGATACTTGGCGTACACCAAGTTTTACTATAGATATTTAGTGTGAGGGAAAGATAACTTCACGCTAATATAGATGCCATGATAGGCATCCAGTAAGGTAAGTACAGTATTTTAAAAAAGGGAGGATTTATGTTATGAAAAAAGAACTCAGAAAAATCCTTGCGTTAGTATTAATGTGCGCATTGGTAGTTACTGCTTTTGCCGGCTGTAAGAAAGAAGATCCGGTTGATACAACAACAGAGACAACTGAAGGCAATACAACAGAACCAACCGAAGCGGCACCTACAGCTGCAGCAGTTGCTGTTGCTGGAGTGGAAGGCTTTACACCTTTTGCAGAGACAGTAGAAATTACAGTTCCTGTATATGACAGATCCAAGGAAGGCTACCCTGCAGTAGATGACAACTACTGGACCAAATGGGTTCAGGAAAACTTTGGTGACAAATACAACATTAAGGTTACTTATGTAGCAATCCCTCGTAACGATGTAATGACAAAATACAGTATGTTAATCGCTGCAGGAGATACACCTACCATCTTAATGGAATATGATTATCCGAAGGTAGCTCAGTGGGCGAACGACGGGGCTATGGCAACCATCGATTTAGAAGCATTTGCACAGGTTGCTCCTACTTATTATCAGAAGATGGTTGATAATAACCAACTGCAGTACACAAAGCTTGGCGATGATGATTACTTTGTATTATCCGAGAGACCATACTATAATGTAACTTATACCCATGCGACCTTTGTAAGAAAAGACTGGCTTGATGCTGTGGGTATGGGAGTTCCTACCAATTATGCTGAGTACACTGCAGCAATTGATGCAATTAAGGCTGCCGGTCTCACGGATCAAGCTCCGGTTGGATTATGGCTTCCTAACACTGGTTATGTAGCTAACTTTGGCTTTAGAGACTTTCCTGTGAACGAAGAAGAATGGGCGATGAACTCCAGTTTAGGAACCCCGTCCTTATCCTGGGAACCTACTAAGAAATTATTAAAGAGACAGAATGCTGAATACAATAAAGGCTATTTCTCAACAGAATATGATTTAACACCGGATGATTCTCAGACTAAGACGGATTTCATCAATGGTAAGCTTTATGCTTATGGTAATTACATGTCTGCTAATGTAGACTGGTTAACCGCTTTCTATGAGAACAATCCGGAGGCGGAATTAGCAATCGCGAATATTACAACAGCAGTGGAACCCGGTGTAGTAGAAGTTCCCTCCTATAGAGCAGACAACCCGTTCGGTATGATTGTTGGCTTCAGCTCCGCTGCAACAGAGGAACAGTTAAAGGCAGCTTGGATGTACATGGAGTGGATGAGCCAGGAAGAAACCCTATTCACAATGGAAAATGGTGTTGAAGGCGTAACCTATACTAAGAATGAAAATGGTCTTCCCATTGTAGACGCTGCTTACAGAGGCGAGGAAATGCTGAACCATAACAATAATATCGACATGACCTGTGTTGTTCATGCAAGTAAGGTGACAGGAAGTATCGAAGACAGCATTAAGTTAATTACTCCTCAGGGTATTCCTCAGGACTTCTATGATCAACTGCTTCAGAACTACAAGAACTTAGTAGAAGCCAGCCAGTATGCATACTCTGATCCGGTATTCTCTGTAACCATTAATTCCGAGAGTGAATACTCTGCTACCTTATTAAGCATCTATCAGGAATACAGTGTTCAGTTAACTAAGTGTAAACCGGAAGAATTTGATGCATTATATGATGAACTGAGTAAGAAATATCTTGAAGCAGGATATCAGGAAATCATTGATGAGAGACTTGCAGCATACCAGGCAGGAAGTTCTACCAAGCTTCCTGTGAAATAGTAGATAACACGAACACGTCATGCCTGCCTCGAGTTTAGTAGGAGCTAAGGATAAAGAACATACGATGAGGCTTGAATGAATGCAATGCTATGAATAAATATATATGGGCTCCTGACAGTTGTCTGGAGCCCATATTGATTAAGGTTTATAAGGATCCATAGTAACATGGACACGAATTTTCGATTGAGGTTAGGAGGAGATGAAATGGTAAAAGGCTTTCAGATGAAACTATTGGATGGAAGGGAAGAGGAATACACCAAGCGCCATAATGAGCTATGGCCGGAGATGGTCGATATGCTTCATGCCCACGGAGGTAAAAATTATACCATTTTCCTGGACCGTGAGACAAATATCTTATTTGGAACAATAGAGATCTCGGACGAAGAGCTATGGGCAAAAGCGGCTGATACAACCATCAACCGCAAATGGTGGGACTTTATGGCTGATATCATGGAGACGAATATGGATCACAGTCCGGTCAGTAAACCGTTGATTAATGTATTTCATATGGATTAGTGATTGCTTTCCTAGATCCAACCGGAAAACTCCAGGATGGATGCCTTGGGTGAATTGGATTCGGTCATTAATGTCTGTTTTCTCCACACACTTGGCGTGAGCTGCATTAGCTTGATAAAGCTACGGTTAAAGCTGGAGATGGAATGGAACCCAACCTTTTCGGAGATTGTAAGGATGGAGTCCTCGGAACTGCGAAGAAGCCAGCAGGCAGCATCGATTCGGGTACTATTAAGAAAGTCCAGAGGTGCTGCACCCATGATTTCATGGAAGGTACGACGGAAGTGGCTTACGCTAAGGTGACAAAGATCCGCCAGATCATCGATACAGATGGGTTGCATATAATTGCTCTGAATATACTCCAGTGCGTTAATAATTACTAGGATATTCTCGGTATCGTGTTGAAGCTCCTTGCGGGTATCCTTCTGAATAACCTCGGTCGAATGGATCCGAAGCAGCTCCACATAGAGGGACATCATTAGGCCACGGACACTTGCCTGATAATTCGTCCGCTGGTTCTTTAGCTCATCAGCGATCGTGGTTGCCAGATAATAAACCTTTGGATACTCCTCCTTGTTCATAATCAAGTGATAGTTACGAATACTTGACATGGGCTTATCGAAGCTCTTTGATTGATTGAACATATATTGGAACAATTCCTCCGGGTCGACGAAGATATAAGTCCATAGGCTGTCAGTTCCGGGGGAGCTATAGGTGGTATGAGGGAGATGCTTGGGAACACAGGTGACATCTCCTGCCTTGAAGGGAATGGGTATGTCTTCGAAATCCATGATACCGCTATCACTATGACAGATACCGATTTCGAGACAATTATGAAAATGCAATCGTCCGCTCTTCTTATCCGATATTCTCCAACGCTCGCCGCTGAGTAGTAGGATCGGAAAGTTGAGAGGTAGACTATAGTGGCGATATTCTATGATGGGTTTCTTTTTTCTTGACATAACTTACTCCTCTCTGAGCTCTTCTAAGATGATGAAGGAAACAAATTGTATGGATGAGAATGTATTATCTATATTATACAGGATTTAATTCGATTTTCAACCATACAAAGATATTATATATGATAATAATTTGTGCAATATGTGTAGGTTGTTCTATATAATTATAACTAAATATATAAAAAAACACAATAAAATCTTATTGGTAAGAATTCGAGAGCCGGATTAATGATTGGAATTGCATAGTATTAAAGCAAGATTGATTTGATTTATAATAGCTTCTGGGCTAAAATTTCTATTATAAATTTATACCATTAGGTTGATTGAATAAGAAAGGTGATGATTATGTTGAAGTTAAATTATGATGAGGCTGAAATGCTTAAGATTATGGATCAGGTTGTCCGTAAGACCATGACCATGGACATGACCTGGGATTGGCCATGTGGAGTGGCTTACTATGGAGTATCCAGAGTATACGAGATAACCCGTAAGGAAGAATATCTGAATATGCTGGTGAACTGGACAGAGGAGTATATGGAGCTAGGATTACCATCCTTTACGGTAAATACCTGTGCCATGGGGCATGTGCTAATTACCTTATATGAAGCAACCGGTGACGAGAAGTACTGGGACATCGTAATGAAGAAGGTGGATTATCTGCGTAACCATGCCTTACGCTTTGGTGATCAGGTGCTGCAACATACCGTATCCAAGGGAAATGATTTCCCGGAACAGGCATGGGCAGATACCCTATTCATGGCAGCCTTCTTCCTGCTTCGAGTAGGCAGTAAGCTTGCGGATCAGGCTTTGATTAATGACGCCTTAAATCAATACTATTGGCATATCAAATACCTTCAGGAACCTACTACTAGCTTATGGTATCATGGCTATAATCACATTCTTGGTAATCATATGTCAGGCTTCCACTGGGCGCGTGCCAATGCTTGGGCAGCCTATACGATGTCCCAAGTGAAGAAGGTTGTGAAGGATTGGTATCTCTATCCACAGTGTATGGATGTGGAATGCTCTCTGAGGGATCAACTGTCAGCTTTAAAGCTGCTTCAGACAGAGAAGGGGTTATGGAGAACGCTCCTTGACGATGAGGAAGCTTATGAAGAGGTATCTGCTTCCTGTGGCATCGCAGCAGCGATGGTCAATAATCAGAATCCTCTTCATTCCAAGTATATTCAGAAAGCACTTCAAGGTATATTAGAAAATGTCAGTGAGGATGGAAGAGTTCTGAATGTATCCGGAGGTACAGCGGTGATGAAGGATAGAGAAGGATATCGCAAGGTTCCTAAGGATTGGATACAGGGCTGGGGACAAGGCTTAGCGCTTGCCTTCTTCGCAGATCTTCTGGATAGTCAGAGGCTACAGGAGGACCGACCGAGATAAGGTCATGATTGGTACAGACAGCAAGGTAAGATAGAAGAAACGAGCAGTTAGGGGGAAAAGATCATGACAGAAGAGAATAGACGGGGAAGTTTTACTTTGCCGGGCGAATCGGGTTATGAGGCACTGACCTTGCAGATGGCCCAAAAGTGGGGTGCCGATGTGATCCGAGATAGCGATGGAACCGTATTGTCAGAGGATATCATACAATCGGGCTATAGCATATATTCAACGATTTGCATAATTCGAGACCACAATGAGTGGGCTAATAAGAATCCAGATAAATTACAGCAGACTTTCTTAATGACACAACCGGAGGTAGCTACAGGCTCACAGATTACCATACCCCTATGGAAGGATTTCTTTGCAGAGCAATTCAAGATAGATTCCTCTGACGCAGCTATGAAATATTGGCAGGTCTATGACCGTACAATAGATAGGGAGGTACCAAGAGAGGATTGGTGCTATGAAGAAGGGAAGGATGAAGTAGTAATATCTCGTAGTATTCCCTGGCATAAATACAGTGTGAGCTTCCTAGTCTTCCGAATCTGGGAAGAGATCTCGATGTACAATCATACCACGAACCATTGGGAGAAGGAACATTTGATGCAGCTTGATCCCATGCATAAGGAGACGCAGGAATACATGCTGGATTGGTTAGAGAACTGGTGTCAGACACATCCGGAGACAGACGTTGTGCGTTTCACATCGATGTTCTATAATTTTGTATGGATCTGGGGTAGTAGTGAGAAGAACCGACATCTTTTCTCCGATTGGGGCTCCTACGACTTTACGGTCAGCCCGCTTGCGCTGGAACGTTTTGCTGCTCGCTATGGATATTCCCCGACAGCAGAGGATTTTATCAATCAAGGTAAATTCCAGGTATCCCATATGCCGTGTCATCAGCATAAAGCAGACTGGATGGAGTTTGTGAACGACTTTGTGATTGAATTCGGTAAGAAATTAATCGATCTCACCCATAGGCATAATAAGCAGGCTTTTGTATTTTATGATGACAGTTGGGTAGGAATAGAACCCTATAATGGCAGATTTCATGAGTTTGGATTCGACGGAATCATTAAATGTGTGTTCTCGGGGTATGAAGCAAGGCTATGCGCCGGGGTTAAGGTGAAGACTCACGAGCTGCGTCTGCATCCCTATCTATTTCCTTTGGGGCTTGGTGGTGCACCGACCTTCATGAAGGGTGGGGATCCTACCAGGGATGCCAGACAGTATTGGATTAACATACGGAGAGCTTTACTCCGCGAGCCCATTGACCGAATCGGGCTTGGAGGTTATCTGCATCTGGTAGAGCCTTATCCGGATTTCTGCGAATATATTGAGCAGGTAGCAGATGAATTCCGGTTCATCAAGCAACTGCATCATACAGGAGCTCCTTATAAGATTAAGACTAGAGTGGCGGTGCTGCATAGCTGGGGTAAGCTTCGTTCCTGGACCTTGAGCGGACATTTCCACGAAACCGATTTACATGATTTAATCCATGTAAATGAAGCGTTATCCGGTCTTCCGGTTGATGTGTCATTTATCAGTTTTGAGGACATCAAACAAGGTGTTCTGAAGGATTTTGATGTCATTATCAACGCGGGCTATGCCGGTTCTGCCTGGAGTGGTGGGGACCATTGGAAGGATAGTAGAGTAATCGAACTTCTGACCGAATGGGTCCATGAGGGAGGAGCCTTCATTGGAATCAATGAACCCTCTGCTGTCGCCGGCTTTGACACTTTCTTCAGAATGGCTCATGTACTTGGTGTGGATCTTGATACCGGTGCGAAGGTATGCCATGGTAAATGGAGCTTTGACATCTCGACGAATGAACAGCTGCTTCCGGCGGATAGTTCAGTGAAGAAGAAGAACAACCTCTATCTGACGGATGGTAAGGCAAAGGTTTATATGGCTAAAGAAGGCGTTCCGCTTATGACCTCCTATGATTTTGGCAGAGGCAGGGGAATCTATCTTGCTGATTATAAGCTAAGTCAGGAGAACACCAGAATGCTTCTGAATCTGATTCTCTTTGCTTCCGGCGAAGGCTTGAAGGGTAGATATCTTACGGATAATGTATATACTGAATGTTCCTATTATCCTGAGAGCAAGACACTGATTGTCTTAAATAACAGCAATCAGGAACAGACCACCTCGATTGAAACGGACGCAGGACTCATTACGGTGACTCTGGTGGCCTTTGAGAATAAACTGCTGATGCTGGCATAAACGAGTACCACTTGCAAAAGCCCGGAGATTTGCTATAGTTATATAGGTATAGTAAGGAGGATATGAGATGCAGTTGGGAATACGATTACACGATGTAATAAAGCTTCCGCTAGAGCAACGCCTTCAGGTAGTAAAGGAGCAGGATTTTACCTGCGCCCATGTAGCCTTATCTAAGGTGATAAGCGAATTTCCGGTAGGGAATGAAGCTCTGACACCGGGGCTTGCTATGTACTTAAAGAGAAGGTTCTATGAGAACGAGATCGATTTTGCCGTACTCGGATGTTACCTTAATTTGGCTCACCCGGATCCAATTCAATTAAAGAAGATTACTGACACTTATATAGCACATCTTCGTTTTGCCTCCCTCCTTGGGTGCGGTGTGGTTGGTACAGAGACCGGCTGCCCTAATCCGGAGTACCGATACGAACCTGCCTGTCGTGGGGAAGAAGCATATCAGACACTGGCTGCTAATCTTCGCCCGGTGGTAGAAGCGGCAGAGAGGCTTGGAGTTCTGATTGCCATTGAACCGGTTCGTAACCATATCATCTATGACGCAAAGCGAGCTAGAAGATTATTGGATGAGATTGCTTCCCCAAACTTAGCAGTAATACTTGATCCGGTGAATCTTCTTGGAATAGATAATTATGAGCACCAGACCGAGGTCTTAGAAGAAGCAATTTCGCTTCTTGGAGAAGAGACGGCAGTGATTCATATCAAAGATTATAATGTGGTAGGAGATGCCCTTGTATCCTGTGCAGCAGGCTTCGGGGTATTCAACTATGAGCCTCTAATCCGCTTTATTAAGCAGAGAAAACCTTATATTCATTGTACACTGGAGGATACCAAGCCGGAGAACGCGGTGGCTGCAAGAGTACATATCCAGACTCTATGGGATAATATGTAGGACAATAACATTAATATGCCTACACTTGAAATGTAATAAGATGGATTTAAATAAGAACGCCATAACTGTTGACCGGGTCGTAAGTATATACTTAAGCCCTACAGTTATGGCGTTCCTTTTATGGAAGAATGAGTGGATAGCATAAGTAAATGCAGAGAAGAGAATTACAACGCGTTCTCACCGTGTTCTTTTGTTCTGATTCGGATGCAGTCAAGTACATCATAGATAAAGATTTTACCATCACCCATCTCTCCAGTTTCTGTAGCAGATAGGATGGTATTGATAACCTCTTCCATACGATTGTCTGGAACGACAATTTTCACTTCTATTTTTGATAGTGTATTTAAGATTATCTCATTCCCGCGAATGTATTCTGTGAATCCGTGCTGCTTTCCGCAGCCAAGAACCTGATTGATGGTCAGACCATTCACCCTTATCTTTAATAGGGCTTCTTTCAGCGGTTCCAGAGCTTCGGGCCGTATGATTGCTTCTATTTTCTTCATTCGATTACTCCTCTGTTATAATTAATCTAGACCATTAAAGGCGGGGTATGCCATCTCGCCGTGTTCAGCAATATCCAGTCCCTGTGCCTCTTGTGTAGTGGCAACGCGGATTGGCATGAA
>JAQZBA010000072.1 GCA_029239365.1 Herbinix sp.
ATTTCACCTTCTTCAACTTGAAGGTTAACATTATCTAATGCTTTGACTCCGGGGAAGCGTTTGGTAATATTTTTCATTTCCAATAATATTGCTGCCAATTTGACCCCTCCTATATATATTTGGTTAAACTGTCTAACTGAGCGAGCTAAGCCAAGACCGAAACCATATGATAATCAAGTTCTCCTAAATCATCAGTGAGGGTTCAACCCGTCTGATGGTATACATGGAAAAAAAGGGTGTCGCAGTATTTTACTTTGCTACAACACCCTTATAGTTGTGTGTTGATTACTTTAACTGATCCTCTGTATAGTAGCCGGAGTCAATTAATAATTCCTTATAATTTGTTGCATCGCCGAATACTGGCTCGCAAAGGTAAGAAGGAATGATGCCTGTGCCATTGTCATAGGTCTCAGTATCATTAACAGGTACTTCTTTATCTGCTAATATAGCATTAACCATCTCAACAACCTTAGCAGCTAAGGTACGAGTATCTTTGAAGATTGACATGGACTGTGTTCCTGCAAGAATGTTCTTAACAGAAGTGATATCGCAATCCTGACCGGTTAAGATCGGGAAGTTAACCAGCGTTAACTAATGCGTTGGTGATACCGATTGCACAAGAGTCATTGGAGGAGTAAACAACATCAAGCTTAGTTCCATCAGCATAGTATGCTGTGATGAGGTTTTCCATTCTCTTCTGAGCTTCTTCTGTAGACCAGTTAAGGGTAGCAACTTCTTCAAATGCCTTCTGACCGGAAACTACATTCAACTTACCACTCTCGATGAAAGGTGTTAAGATATCCATAGCGCCGCCGAAGAAGAAACGAGCATTGTTATCATCAGGAGAACCTGTGAATAACTCGATGTTGAAAGGACCTGCCTGATTGTTAAGGTCTAAGGTATCAACGATGTACTGACCCTGGATAGTACCTACCATGTAATTATCAAATGTTGCATAGTAAGAAACTGCGTCTGAATCCATGATCAAACGGTCATAAGCGATAACCGGGATCTTCTTCTCTTTAGCATCTTTAAGAACTGTTCCTAAAGAACCGCCATCGATAGAAGCAATAACTAATACGTCACATCCACCGGTAATCATGTTCTCAATCTGAGAAACCTGAGTAGCGATATCGTTGTTAGCATACTGTAAATCAACAGTATAGCCAGCTTTTTCAAGTGCTTCTTTCATGTTAGCACCATCTTGGTTCCAACGCTGTAAATCCTTAGTAGGCATAGCAACGCCGACTTTCTTACCGCCGTCCCCAGCTTGGCAGCCTACGAACATTGAGGAAACAAGTACGAGACACACTAATAAGCTTATTAACTTTTTCTTCATAAATCTAATCCTCCCATAAAATTGTATTTGTTTAATTACTACACTTAGATAATATCATAGATAAAATAGGATTAACTTGCTAACAACTGTATATTTTTAATTAAAATGGATATACTAATACATTTTTCTTAAGTCATCACAAAAAAATGCTACCAAAAAAGCAATTATATCCTATTCTAGTGATATTTTTTGTGCTATTGCGGAAATGGCCCCTCATTTTTGTGCTACCAAGACAAAAAGCCAAAAAGTACGCTGCACGTACTTTTTAGCTTTCATCTGTTCCAAGCTTTCTATCCTATCGTCTATAATCCTATATTCTTTGACTGACTAAGGAAGATATTTAATTAAGCGTTTGTTAAGTATTACTCTGTCACGTCGGTCGGGACATTTAAGTAAACGTCTTCTTCCTGTTGGAAGCCTCCTTCGATGATAATCTCCCGAATGCTATCTTTCGTTACCGCGATTGGCTCCAACTTGATATAAGGAACATCATTGCTACCATCATCAATCGTCGAGGTTACATCAATATCCTCACCCTTCGCAAGCTTCACCGCATATTCCGCTGCTGCCTTCGCCAACTTATCTACCGGTTTATACACCGTCATAGTCTGTGTTCCTTCCACGATTCTCTGGCAAGCAACAAGGT
Organism: Herbinix sp.; assembly: GCA_029239365.1. GTDB lineage: Bacteria > Bacillota > Clostridia > Lachnospirales > Lachnospiraceae > Mobilitalea. The sequence continues at coordinate 1,986 of JAQZBA010000072.1, forward strand.
CTGCATCTTGACCGGTAACAACTACCTTACCCGCTAAACGATTCTCCGATAAAGCCAGAACTGCCTGGGTAGCCAGATTATCGTTACCACATAATACACCGTCGATATCTTCATTAATTTCAAGCGAAGCATTAATTGCAGCATAGGCTTCTTCAGCTAGCCATCCTTTGGCATAGACAGAATGAATGATATTAAAATCCTTGCCTTCCATCACTTCCTGGAAGCCCTGCTCTACCAATGTAACATTATGATCTGTCTTAGGACCAAAGATAGTAACAATGTTACCACCTTCCGGTACTCCCTCTACCAAAGCCTGCGCCATGAGCCTTCCCACCTGCTCATTATCAAAGGAAATATATAAATCAACATTTGCATTTCGAACAAGGCGATCATAAGCAACACAGATGATTCCTGTTTCCTTCGCCTTAATCAGTACATCACTGAGCGCCTCAGAATCAACAGCAACGACTACGATGACATCCATCTTCTTTTCAATCAGATACTCAATCTGCGAGATCTGCTCATTGACATCACCATTTGCATTCTGGACATTTACTTCTGCCCCTAACTCCTGTGCAGTGGATACAAATACTTCTCTATCTCTTTGCCAACGCTCAATCACATACGAATCGAAGGATAGTCCGATTTGAATCTTCTGCTCCGTTACATCAGCATCCTTTGTGTCTTCCTTGTTGTCACTACATCCGGTCATAGATAAGATTGCGGTTACTAGAATAACCAAGATAACCCTCCACTTTTTCACCATGCCCATTCCCCCAAACATATTATTTGCACCTCTTTTTATGAAACACTTACGTGTTACGGTCTAGCTACTAACTTAACCTGCCTGCCCTTTGAAATTATCCCGATACTCAGTCGGTGTAATCCCCACCTGCTTCTTAAATATTCTACTAAAATAATTCGGGTCACTATATCCGGTTTCAACACAAATATTCTTAATACTAACCTCTTTGTTCTGTAGAAGCTGCTTCGCTTTCTCTATTCTGATATTCGTCAGACATTCTATAAAATTTTCACCTGTCTCCTCTTTAAACAGCTTACTGAAATAATACGGACTGATATCCACAATTCTAGAAACATCATCGAGGGAAATATCCTTGCTATAATTCTCTTCTATAAATGTTTTCGCCTTAGAAATTACACCGATGGTCTGCTCTTCTCTCTTGAAGATAATATTCCGGCATGCTTCCATTACCTTATCCAGGAACCATTTTCTTAATTGCTCATAATTGTCTATCTTAATCAATGTTGCCAGATAGTCGGTGCGGCAACGGAAATAATAGGTCATTCCTCCACTCAGGAAGGCTCTCTGTTCAGCAAATAGAATGAATTCCAATACCTTCAGCTTGATATCCATCTCACAATCAGGATAATGTTCAATCATCCAGTCAAAGAAACGGTTTGCTTCTTCTTTCGTTCCGTCCAGATTACCTTTTTCAATCCTCATAAACAGTGTTCTTTCTATATCAATCGGATAATCATCCTCGTAATCGCACCCCATCGGCAGATCCTTCACATGAACTACTCTGCCTTTACTATTTCGGATTACATTTAATGCTTCCTTATAAGAGTCACTCAGTCTTGATAAGGGTGTAACCGAGCCGATTCCAACCTTAAACTGTACCTCGATTCGTTTCGTCAGGTCACGAATTACTCTGCGCATCGTTTCGATCAACAAAGTCCTATCATCATATTCCAATTGAGTCTTAGAGCTTGAAAGAAATACTACAATCTTATTCACCATAATAGGACCGACGATACAACTAAACTCCTCTTTAAGATTCTCACGGATCACAGAATAAAAGTTTTGAGCCTTCACGCTGACACCAACAGGGTTGGTCAGCATTCCGTCTTCTATGGTATCCCCGAACTCCATAACCAGCATCATGCCATAATCATCCTTGATTCCAAGAAGATTTCGAAAGTTTGCTTCCGCTTGGGTCAAGTCATCACCGGAGATAGCTGCATAGATAAAATCACTTTCAATAATTGGTACCACAATTTCCAACTTCTCTCGGATTAAGAGGTCATTACTTCTCTTCTTACGATCCTCTTCAATGATATCCATAGCCCTTTGAAGGACCTTAACAATAACAGTATGATTCACAGGCTTGGTTAGGTATTCCATAACCCCCAGATTGATTGCTTCCTTCGCATAATTGAACTTATCATAGGCCGTCATAACGATAAATACGACTGAATTATTGGTCTTTCTGATCTCTTTCATTGCTTCTATCCCATTAATTCCCGGCATCTGGATATCCATAATGGCGATATCAGGCTTGAATTTTTCTGCCAGTTCTATAACACTACGCCCTGTCGTGGCATGCTCTACCACACAGATATCATTAAAATTCTTCTCGATGATAAACCGCAAGGAATCAATTACAATTCCTTCATCATCTGCCAACATGATCTTATACATAATATCTCCTATTCTCCAGATCCATTTATCTAAACGATAAAAAGCATGCTTCGCGAACTTTCTATTGTCATGAATAGGTAACTTTTTCGTCGTACCTCAAGAAAGTTACCTAAATTGTCTCTGTTTTCTGATAATTGATCGGTATATAAATGGTTACCTTCGTGCCTTTGTTCTTGCCTTCGCTTGCAATGGTAAATACATCCTCCATATCATAATATAGCCGTAAACGGTTAATCACATTGCCAAGTCCAATCCCATTGGAGTCCTTGGTAATATTTCTCTCCTTAAGTGCGGCACTGTCCTCAAGCTTTGCATTCATGATACGGTCAACAACACTCTGCCTCATGCCCGAACCATTATCTTCAATTGTTATCTCGATTTTCTCTTCTCTCAGAATAACAGACAGGAATATCTTCCCCTCATATTCAATATCCCTGATACCATAATTCACAGCATTCTCTACAACCGGTTGTAAAATCATACTTGGAACCTTGGTATCCAGGAGGCTTTCATCCACGTCTTTATAGAAATGAATCCCTCCCGAAAATCTAACATTAAGAATATAAATATAGCTATCTACCAGCTTGACTTCATCGCGTATGGTAGAATCCTGATCAAAACTCTTCATATTAGAACGAAAGAAATCCGCCATATTCTCAATAAACAGACAGGTCTTATCCGCGCCTTCCATCATTGCAAGCTGAGCACCGGCATTTAAGGTATTAAACAAGAAATGAGGATTAATCTGAGCTTGCAGGTACTTCAACTGAGCATCCTTAAGATGGTTTGTCGTCATGAGATTCTTCTCCATCATCTTACTTTCCAGTTCCATGCTCTCCTTGATCTGTATAATATATTGGTGAATACTGATAATCATGTTGTTGAAGGCTTTCGTTACGACCTCCACCTCATCGGAAGAATCCACTTGTACCAAATCAACTTCAAAATTACCCCCGGCCACCTCATGCGCCACCTTGGTCAGCTTCATTAACGGACCTGTAATACTTCTGGTTACAATGATAATCAGTATTACATTGAAGGAGGTGATAACCAACAATACTATGGTACTGATAATCTCCAGATAACGAAGTGCTATCAGTAGACGCTCATAGTTAACAGAGTTGTACATAAATTGCTCATTATTTAAGCTGTTAATATACGTACTGATATAATCATAGATTGCCGTAGCTTCTTCATAATTGACCATGTACTTCTCTATGTTACGACCACGTTTATAATCAACTGCCTCTGCCATGATAGTAAGATAGGTATCTGACATACTCTTAATATTTTTCTGCATCAGGATAACATCATTATCATACACCATACCATTCAGCTCATTAATCAAGCTTCGGTAGTTCTCTTCGCTTCGATAATAATTCTCCAGAGAATCCGTAGTCATCGTATTTAAATATTCATAAACATAATCATGGACATCTGTCAGTGCTTCCAAAAGTTCGTTGAATTCCACATTGCTCTTATATACTTCATCGATGGTTCCAATCGACTTATTGATGTTGGAATACATGAACATATTAACGAAGAAAACTACTATAGAGGAAAATGCGAATACCAAAACCAGTCTTCTTCGGATGGAGCCCTTCTTATTTTTAGCTTTCATAACCGTGTCCTCATCTATTCTTCATCCACTTCTTCCGTGGTACTATCCTTAATATACTGATCAACATTCTCTTTATTAATCACGGTAATACCAACAGAGTAATAATCATTCACTTTGTTATTCTTACGATATTCCGCTAATGCCTCTACACTATAGACACCCATAAGGTTGGCATCCGTTGTCATCGTGGAGTGTACGATGTTCTTTTCTATTGCCCTTAGAATAATATCAGAATAATAATATCCAATAATATCGATCTGTCCTACCTTATTATAATCTCGAACTGCTTGGCAAGCACTCAAGGTATCTTTCGAGGTAAGACACACTAAGATCTCCGGTGGACTATCCTTATCCATGATGATCCTTCGGATATCCTCCTCAGAGCTGAAGGCACTCTGTGTATTAATCTTTACTGCTCGTACCGTTGCTTTGTGTGAATCAATCATCTCCAGAATATTGGTATATATCACATTCTGGCTTGAGTCCTTTTCATCATCGTTCATAAGTACAACAACATTACTCTTACCTTCATCAATAATTTCTGCCACCTGTTTACCGTAGGCTTGTCCCTGACTATAGCTGTTAATATCGACAAAGCTGATCCTCTTACTCGGATTGGTTTCATTATGATATTGGGATACATTAGCAATCTGATAGGTATCTTTCAACACTGTTACCACAGGAATTCCGGCTGCATCGGCTACATTCACCAATTCATTAATTCTCTCTTCACCGTTAGGTTCTAAAATAATACCATCCACCTTAGATGCGATCGCTATCTTCATCAGGTCCTCTAAGGAGTAGGAGATAGAGAGATTTTTACCAAACCGTTCTATATAGGCATCCTCTTCTTTTCCCTTTTCCAGTGCACCCTGATAGATTGCTTCCCAAAATTCTGCATCCTCCTCTTCCGATATTAGGGCATAATGATACTTATACTCCTGATACTGTGTTGTATCAGTAATGCCAAGTTCGGAGATTTGATATTTATAATAAGTCATGCCCAGGACTATCAGAAGAATTCCCACCGCAATACTACTGACGGAAGCAATTGATATCACGCGGCTTTTCTTGATACTTTTTAATTTCTTGACCATTGATTCCTCCATATTACCCTAGATAGGCAGCTCAAAATACGAAAGACAAGAAGTTAACATCTTACATTAGAATTTACCGTTCCTTCTAACAGCAAAGATGATTATTCCTCCAGACTTTCTCCCTTATATTAATTAATACAATGATTATAGCATGGAGAATGTATGATTGCTATACAAAATATGTAACAACTTTTTTCGCTTCGAATACTATACTAATAGTAATATGGAAAGGAAGTGTTTCTTTTGCCTATTCGAATTTTCATAGATCAGGGCCATAATCCTACCGGCTATCATAATACAGGGGCTGTCGGGAATGGACTTAATGAAGAGGATATTACTTATCAGGTAGGTGCTTATCTTGCTGATCTATTAAACAATGATTCACGTTTTGAGGCACGTTTATCCAGACCGACTCCTACAACGGTCCTTGGTACCAGCAACGCCTCAAGTTTGGCTGAAAGAGTACAGATGGCAAATTCATGGCCTGCAGACTATTTCATCAGCATTCACGGTAATGCCAATCCCAATCCTGCCATCAACGGTACTGAAATTTATCTATATCAATTAGGTACCCAAGCTCAGTGGCTAGCACAACGTATCATGGATGGGATTACACAGGCTGTTGGCACAAAAAATAATGGAATTCGCTTGAATCCCGGTCTTTTTGTACTTCGAAGAACTCAGATGCCATCCTTACTGGTTGAGATGGGCTATCTGACTAATACCTCTGACGCTGCAAAGCTACGGGATGACCAGTATCAATTTGCTTATGGCATGTATCAAGGTATCCTTGAATATTTTGGATTTGCTTAACAGATTGTGCCTATGCTAGGCGCAAAACAAAAGGCCGGTTACAGCTGAGAATTCTCACAGTAGTCGGCTTTTTAACCTATAGATAGCAAACACTACTAATACTGATTAATTTTTACAATTTTTAAAATCACCACTTTACAAAATCAAATTAGTATGATATTCTATAAAAGTATTAAATAGTCATGTATGATCTCACATATTTTTGTAAGTCATTACACCTTTGATGACTTGCAAAAATATGTGATTTTTTTAAGCATGAAATACAATAATAATTTTGGAGGTATCTCTTATGAACAAGGGTACAGTAAAATGGTTTAACGCACAAAAAGGTTTCGGTTTCATCACAAATGATAACGGTGGAGAAGATGTATTTGTACATTTCTCTGGTATCGCTTCCAACGGCTTCAAGACATTAGAAGAAGGCCAGAAGGTTACATTTGACTTAGAAAAAGGTCAACGTGGTATGCAGGCAGTTAACGTAACTATTGCATAATGTAAGATAGCGAATAAAATCCTAGCGGATTAACCAAGAGGATGTGTTACAGACAGCTTATGCCGTCAGTAACACATCCTCTTTTTTGTCGTATAGAAAAGTTCTTACTAGAAGATATAAAATGCTCCGCTATGGGTGCAAACTCTTTGTTCAATTATTAGTTACAATTATAAAGTCTGTTTTTATAAAAGGGGGATAGTCTTTTTATGATGAAAATCGTTAAGAATGCGTAGCAAAGGCTATCGCATTTTAAAAATAATGAAATGAGAAGTAGCCTTTGCCCAATCCTGAGAACTATATTTTAGGAGGAGCAAAATGAGCTATATGAAAGCCGAACTAGTCCTTCCGCAGGAGCTACTGGCATTAATCCAGGAGTATGCGCAAGGTCAATATCTCTATATCCCGAAGAAAGCAGACAATCATAAGGTGTGGGGAGAGAACACAGATTCAAGACAACAGATTCGACTGAGGGATGAAGAAATCTATCGCATGTACAAAGATGGTGTCAGTACCACAATTCTTGCAGCCGATTACTACCTATCCCAGAAGAGTATCCAACGAATCATTCTAAATATGAAAAATAAAGATTAAACTTGTATTTGATTTAAACTACAAAAAGAATGAGCCATCCGAATCAGTTTTGACTTGGATGGCTCTCACTCTATGCATTGATGCATAAGTCTCTATTCACTATTAATAATCTTCGCGAACACCAAATTCAGCGGATTCAACCCATTCCTCCGGTCTGGTTACCAGCTTTACCAGCTCTTCAAATAAAATCAGATGCTCCTCTTCCTGCCTGATGAGATAATCGAAGATTTCCTCTTCTAAGACACTCTCCGCTTTCGCCTTGAGACCCTGATACAATTCTATACTCTTCTCCTCCTGCTCACTGGCAATGCGGTAAGCTTCCAGTTGTTTCGCAGAATGTTCCTTTCTAAAAAGCTGTAAATCACGAAATACAGATTTGAATTCCGGTCGAATGAATTCATCCTTACTATTCAAAGCTTCCTTCTTCTTATACTTTTTTAAAAGCTCGGCGTGCTGTTTCTCTGAATCTGCTAACATCAGAAAAACCGTTTGTAATTCATTACCCTGATTTAATTCCGCCAATTCCAAGTAATACTTCTGTCCTTCCAGTTCCATGTTGATTGCAAAGTCAATTGTATTCATGTTCCATTCCTCCTCTAAAATGTAATGATAAAGCCACAATAGTATTGTCGAATATGTCATTGCTTTCCGGCTCTAATTTATTTATGGTATGGCTGATTACTAATAATACGATAAGCCCTATAAATCTGCTCCAGAAGAATCATTCTCATCAGTTGGTGAGGAAAGGTCATCTTCGAAAAGCTGAGTTTATAATCTGAACGTTTTAACACCTCATCTGATAGACCCAGAGAACCTCCAATAATTAAGCTGATATGACTGGTGCCGGATACTCCTAAGGTGTCTATTTTAGTAGCAAGCTCCTCAGAGGATAACATAGCTCCTTCGATTGCTAAGGCAATACAATAGGACTCCTCCTTCAAAGCTTTTAATATCCGTTCTCCTTCTTTTTTCTTGATAATTTCTTCCATGACATCGCTGGCATTATCCGGAGTCTTCTCGTCAGCTAATTCTATAATTTCAAGGTTACAATATCTGCTTAGCCGCTTCACGTACTCTTCCACTCCCTGAGTCAGATATTTCTCCTTTAATTTACCCACACAAATCAGCGTTACTTTCATCCTCGAATACTTCCTTCTGTTCTTCTTCCCTAATATATTCGTATAGAACACCGTTTTTGACTATTTTCAACTTCTCTCCAACAAAATCACGTCTGCGAAGCTCCTTCTGGAAGTTGTAGAGCATGAAGCCATGGAATACAATAAGTACATTCCCCTTGGACCAATCTATGTGATCAAGAAATGAATTTATACGTCTCTTGGTATCCTTGATACTCTCCGGCTGGCTCTTTGACCGAAAGTACCAAGCCAACCTTCCGCAAATATGCCAAATCTCAAAAGGTAATCGGATTCTCTCCGTATGCATAAACGGAGCATTATCTACTTCGCGCAGCAATTTATCAATTTTTAGATTACCGCTATATACTTCCTGCGCCGTGGTAATTGCTCTGGGAAGATCACTGACATAACAGATATCCCATTCTATTCCATACATTTCAACTTTTTTCTTTATCACTTTAGAAACCTCATATTTCTCCGACCACTCGCGGAATTCTTCTGAGGTCATCATTTTTTTATGAGGACAATTCACCTTGAAGTGCCTTAACAATCCAATACGCATAGCTTTCTCCTGCTTCGTGTCATAAGTATGTAACCTGTACGTCCTAAGACCCTAATCTCCGGAAACAAAACTCTATGTTTATTTTACCTACTTTCATTACATATTTCAAGTAAAAGGTTAAACTTCACCAATCTAATATCGCCCATATTTCCCCTTTTCAGCCACATTCGGAAATATCCACCTAATTGTTGACTTTATTCAAATGCAAAAGTTGCAACCTTCACGTTTACGAAGTAGAATTTCTATATAGAGCAATAATATACGAGACTACAGGGGAAGTGAACAGTCCATAAAGGCAGAGCAGATCAAACACACAAATTACATTGATGGTATGCTATAGATAGAAGGAGGTGCATAATATGCACGCATGGGAAGCAATACAAAAAACACTGGACTATATTGAAGTAAATTCAAGTGAGGAGATTGATATTGAACAGCTGGCTAAAGAGGCCTCGTTATCGCTATTTTACTATCAGAGGTTATTCTCTCGCCTTGTGAAAAGACCGGTGCGGGAATACATCAAACTGCGACGGTTGTCACGCGCCTGTGAATCACTTGGTAACAAGCAACACCGCATTCTGGACATTGCTCTGGACAATGGTTTTGGAAGCCATGAAACATTTACCAGAGCGTTCAAAAAAGCCTTTGACATGACACCGGAACAATACCGTGAGCAGCAGGTTTGCTTAAATCAATTTGACAAACCAGATTTGTTATTAAACTACATCATGATCGACGAAGGGGTTCCACTGATCAGTGAAGGCCTTGTACTGGAATTTAACCGTAAAAAACTGGAGCATCCTATTCTGTTCATGGGCATGACCGGCAATGTCCCCATCGAAGGTCAAATACCGCTTGGAGAAGCCACTGGTGTAGATATACCCGGAGAGGTATGGGCAAGGTTCCACAGTGAAAAGCAAATGATTCCCCGATTAGCCAAAGGACGCGAGCTTGGCGTCGCCTACTTGGGTAATGCACCGGAAGGTTATTTTACCTACTTTGCCGGTGCCGAAGTGGAGCCAGGGTCTGAGGATGCTCGTTTTGTCAAATGGCAGCTTGATGCTAGGGATTATGTTGTTTGCGGGTTTGAGGCTGAAAATTTTGAACAGCTTGTCACAGTGGCTCTTAATAAAGCTGCGAAATATAGTTCTCAATGGCTTGAAAAACACAGTCTCATCATGGATGTTTATTTACCTGAAATGTATTATGATAGTTCACCGGACGCTACCTATATGGAATTGTGGATGCCAGTGTCAGAAAAATGCTAATGATATATCCTCTGATTTTATTCTAACTTAATTGATTGTAGCACAAAAAGGCTGCTGCAAATCACTGAGGTGTTGTGTACCGAAGCAAATTCATCTATGCAGCGGTACACAATACTTAAGCGGCTAACAGCAGTCTATATTATACTTCAATTATAGGAAACTATATTTCACAAGAAACTCAAATTACCCAATTCTATTCCTGAAGGAACCTAATTACTCTATTCATCTCTCTTAAGAATCTCAGCTACTCTTTTACTCCACCGATCATCATACCACTGATAAAGTATCTCTGAAGGAAAGGATATAACATTACGATAGGTGCTGCCGTAAAAATAGCTGTTGCAGAGCGGATGGAAACCGGAGTAACCTGGCTTGCAGCGTTCTTCATAACGCTTGCACTACCTTGTTGCTGGGACACCGAGGATAATAGCTTCATAAGCTCGTATTGCAGTGTTGTCAGATCAGGTCTGTTCTGATTATATAACATTGCATCAAACCAGGAGTTCCATTGACCTACCGCAATGAATAATGCAACGGTAGCCATAACCGGCTTACAAAGAGGAAGTACAATTCTTAAGAATATCTTCATATGGCCTGCTCCATCCACCTGTGCTGATTCAACAAAGCTATCCGGGAGCCCGTTCATAAAGGTTCTAATAACAATCATGTTAAAGGCACTGATCATACCAGGAATAATATATACCAGGAAGTTATTGGTCAGTCCTAAGCCCTTCATCAATAAAAGTGTAGGTACCAAGCCACCACTAACATACATCGTCAATACATAGAACAAGGACACCTGCTTACCGAACAGAAATTCTTTTCTCGATAATACATAAGCAAGTAATGCTGTTACAAACATGCTTAAGAAAGTTCCGATCACGGTTCTCAGAACTGATACCCTGATCGCGATCAACATGTTATCCTTCGTTATTACCGTATAAAAGTTCTGCAATGTGAACTTACGGGGGATCAGATAAATTCCGCCACGAACTGCGTCCATACCATCATTTAAGGATACCGCAAGGGTATTCAGGATGGGATACAGGGTTAATGCACAGAATAATCCCAATATAATAAAATTCACGATATAAAACGTTATATCAGCTCTACTTCTTTTTGTCTTTTTCATCCTTCATCCCTCCTCCTAGAATAATCGCTCTTGGCCGGCAGTCTTAGCAGCGCGGTTAGCGACGAATATCAACAGGATACTTACTACACTCTTAAAGATACCTGCTGCAGTACCAAGGGAGAAATCGATACCGGCACCAAAGGAATAATCAAGAACAAATACATCAATTACATAGGATGTTACTCTATTTAAATCTTTTCCTAATAAATACTGCGCCTCGAAACCGGAGTTCATAATCATACCCATATTAATAATCAGTAATACAAATACCGTAGATCGAATTCCTGGCAGTGTAATATGTAACATCTTACGTAATCGCCCTGCGCCATCGATAGCAGCAGCCTCATAGATAT
>JAQZBA010000073.1 GCA_029239365.1 Herbinix sp.
CAAGTTAAGGTATTACCGATCTCAGATAGATTCGTTGATTACGCGAAGGATGTCTTACACAGCTTGAAGCAGAGAGGAGTGCGATGTGAACTGGACCAGCGTGATGAGAAGATAGGATATAAGATCAGGATGGCACAATTGGAAAAGGTTCCATACATGCTTATTGTAGGCCAGAAGGAAGAAGAGAGTAAGATGATCTCGGTCAGGGATAGAGATCAGGGTGATATGGGTATGGTAGGTTTGGAGGAAGTACTTGCGATCATAGATAATGCGGGATTAGAATAAGGAAAAATGAAGTAGGGGATGTCGCAAATAAGTAAGCTCAAACATTGTGGTAGTATTATGCCACAATGCTTGAAGACAAATGTTTTGCAACATCCCCTTCTGGATTCTAATAATTCTCTTTTACATATACTATACTTGAAGTGAAGGTTCCTCCGACACTCTCAATATAGTCCCGGTATTCTTCATAATTGATATAATATTGCTTTCCCCAAGAGGAAATACGAAGCATAATTCTACCGGTAACCTCATCCTTGATCAATGCTGTAACCGTGACGTAATGTCCATTCACATGCTGCTTTACAGCCTGGTAATAATAAGGCTTTGATATAACCTTCGGAATCTCTTCAGGGTCCTGGGTATCTAATTCTGAACGTTCCACTGAGGGGGTTTCATAAGATTCCTGGTAGTCGATTTCCTTGAGCTCATAGAAGGGAACCCCTTTTTTACCCCAGAGCTTTGGAGTGTTTGGTCCAATGGATAGAATGACTGGAAGGTCTTTCCAGAGCATTTCTTCTATTAAATCATACATGTCATAGTAATTCAAGGTCAATTTCCATACGGCCTTATAGCCAAGACCAAAATTATTCGAATAAGAATTAATTGCAGATGCGATAGCAGGACCAAGTACAGCCAATACGGGAAGAGTCTTAGTATATTTATCATGAATTGTTCGAAGGTACGATAGATAATCAGTATACCTGATTTCATCCTCATTCATAGCTAAGGCTGTTACTGCAGTCCGGTAGGACTTCTTTTGGAGGGCAAGATAGAGGAAAAGGTCTGCGGTTGCAATGGTCCCACAGCCATAATTATGAAGAATATAATCCTTACTATACCGAGGTTTGTCAGAAAACCACATCTGGCTTCCACCGTAATAAATGCTATTTTCCTTGACAATAGGCACATATTCGGGGTGGGACAACTCAATGCATATATTATTTTTAAAGGGCACAGTAAATTCTCCTATACTTATATTCTCATATTCATTGTATTCTGCTTCGCTTGTTTATGTTGCGAAAAATCGATTGAAACATTTTGACACGCTTTAGGGCAGATACAATGTAACGGTAGGAATAAGTATTCTATTTATAAGGTACAAAACCTGCGTAGTTATAAATCAATTGATTTCTAACTACGCAGGTTATTTGTTAATTATAGAGTTGTTAACCAAGGTATCTTATCCTTATCGATGACTTGATAAGCTGTGTACCAATGAATCTTATATATGACAATTGAACTTTTTACCTAGTAGAAACTATTCATCTACTGCTTATACTTGTTTGGTCTTAGGGACTCTCGAGCTTAGCAGGGTTTCAAGGAAGCATAGAGGGAACAGATAGACTGCGAATATTGCGGCGGGCATAATCCCGGCAAGAAGTCTGATACCGTTATCAATTGTCTTATTATGACGTAGTATAAAATCAAGAACTAAGCCAAGTAGTATAAAAGGAAGCATGGTTACTAGGATTCCAATCTGGTTGATTAGAATAAAAGAATCAGCAAATAAATGGATCATAACCGTAATCACATAAATCGCGATCAGTGAGACTGCGGATAAATTCCTTCGTATGAACTCTGATTTGTTCTTCATATAAATTTCCATGCCTTTCACACCCTGCAAATATTATTCTTGCCCAAGATAAGTTTATGCCAAGTGTGTCCTTCACACTTGGCATAAATTTCAGTTGTAAATTAATCCTCAGAATCCTCATCTTCAGCTTCGAACTGGCTAATTTGTCTCTTTCTAGCCTGTTCATCGCTATCGAGGTATTCGTCGTAGGTGGTGATCTTATCAATCATGTGTCCATTGTATATTTCCATGATACGGTTTGCTGTAGTCTGGATGAACTGATGGTCAGGTGAAGTGAATAATGCAACACCGGGGAACTTGATCAAACCATTATTTAATGCGGTAATTGATTCCATGTCTAAATGGTTGGTAGGCTCATCCAGTATCAATACATTAGCGCCAGCGATCATCATCTTAGATAGAAGAACACGAACTCGCTCTCCACCTGATAGGATATTCACCTTCTTGGAACCTTCTTCACCAGCAAATAACATTCTGCCCATGAAACCACGAACATAAGTCACATCCTTCTCAGGTGAGAAGGGCATCAAAAAGTCTACGATAGTTTCATCTCCTGAGAACAACTTGGTGTTATCCTTCGGGAAGTAAGATACATTGGTAGTGATACCCCATTTGTAAGAACCTTCATCCGGCTCAATCTCTCCGGACAAGATCTTGAACAGAAGAGTGGTTGCCTGAGTATTTGGACCAACAAAGGCGATCTTGTCTTCTTTGCCTATGATAAAGGAAATCTTATCAAGAATCTTTACACCGTCTATGGTCTTAGATAAATTCTCAACAGTCAGAACTTCATTGCCGATCTCGCGGCTTGGTCTAAAGTCAATGTAAGGATATTTTCTGCTGGAAGGTCTGATGTCGTCCAGCTCAATTTTATCAAGTGCTTTCTTTCTGGAGGTAGCCTGTTTGGATTTGGAAGCATTTGCACTGAAGCGCTGGATGAAATCCTGCAGCTCCTTAATCTTTTCTTCCTTCTTCTTATTCGCTTCCTTCATCTGCTTAACCATTAACTGGCTTGACTCGTACCAGAAGTCATAATTACCGGAATACAACTGTATCTTAGCATAATCGATATCCGCAATATGGGTACAAACCTTATTTAAGAAGTAACGATCATGGGATACCACGATGACGGTGTTTTCAAAGTTAATTAGGAACTCTTCCAACCAGCGGATTGCTTCTAGGTCTAAATGGTTAGTAGGCTCATCGAGTAAGAGGATATCCGGGTTGCCAAAAAGTGCTTGCGCAAGCAGCACCTTAACCTTATCGCCACCATTTAATTCACCCATTAATTTATCATGAAGCTCTGTCTCGATACCAAGACCATTTAATAAAGAAGCGGCATTGGATTCTGATTCCCAACCGTCCATTGCTGCAAATTCGCCTTCTAACTCACTTGCGCGGATTCCATCTTCCTCTGTGAAATCTTCCTTAGCATAGATAATTTCTTTTTCCTTCATTATCTCATAGAGACGCTTGTTCCCCATGATTACAGTGTCAAGAACCTGAGACGCATCATATTTGAAATGGTCCTGCTGTAGGAAGGATAATCTTTGTCCCGGAGTGATGATAATATCACCCTTACTGGGCTCGAGCTGCCCGTTTAATATTTTGAGAAAGGTGGACTTACCGGCACCATTAGCACCAATCAAGCCATAGCAGTTACCCTCAGTAAACTTAATATTTACATCCTCGAACAATGCTCTCTTTCCTAATCTTAATGTTATATTACTTGCCTGAATCATGAAAAACCTCCTGGAAACATCCAAATTATATACAAATATCATTTATATTGTACCGTATATTCCTGATTTTGCAAGCAAAAACTGAGGTTTTCTTAAAGAATGTAAGAGTTAGGAATATGTGACTGGAAACCTATGTGTGAAAAGAACTCTAAAATGAAATAAATAGGAATTTATATCGAGCATCCTTCGGGTGTTTGAATAATGATGCATAACGGCATCCTGTAGTTTGGAACGAAAAATGTACCTGATAGGTTCGTTTTTTGTATTGACTATGATAATACGACTGATATAATTATTTTATTCATGGTAAGTGAATTGATTTATCAATTCATCTTATTGATCAGGGTAATAAGGATAGAATACAGATTGCGTATTGTGATACGCAGGAATGGAGTAGTTATGAAGAGCACATTTCAAGATGGCCAAGTAGTTTTATTTCAGGGAGACAGTATAACAGATTGCAGTAGAGATCGTTCAGACATCACTTCTTTGGGTAAGGGATATGGAAGTATCGTAGCGAAGTTGTATCAGACCTTATTTCCGGAGGTCAAGGTGTCCTTTGTGAACAAAGGGGTCAGTGGAAATCGGGCGAAGGATCTATTGGAGAGATATGAAGAAGATTTTAAAGCGATTCAACCGGATTACCTTTCCTTGTTAATCGGAATCAATGATACCTGGAGAAGATATGACAACAATGACCCGACCGATGCAGAAGAGTTTGAGAAGAATTGTAGAAGACTGTTAACTCAAGTAAAACAAGACCTACCGAAATGCAAGCTTATTATGATTGAGCCATTTTTATTGAATTCCCTTCCGGATAGAGCCTCCTGGCGAGAGGATCTGGATCCGAAGATTCATGTCATCCGTAAGCTGGCAAAGGAATTTGCTGATTATTATATTCCGATGGATGGCATCTTTGCGAAGTACGAGGCAGAGGAATATACCTGTACTCAGTTAGCTGAAGATGGGGTTCATCCTAGCCCAATCGGACATCGTATTATTGCGGAAGAGTATCTGAAGTTGTTTCTTCAATAAGATATGATATGAAATTTTAGCCAAGAGTAGAGGAACTATCTGCTCTTGGCTTTCACTTTTGTTCATTTATTACATCATAATTAGAAGAAAATGTTTTTAAAATGTTCACGAAACGTTAATACCTTCTCCATATATCAACATTATACTTACATTATAGAAGAAAAGATAAATGAATAAGAACAGCAATTATTATTTAGCCTATTACAACTTAACATAGACAATTTTTTCATAAATCTCCTCCCTCCCCCACAAGCCAACTTGAAGAAGTTGGCTTCTCCTCTGTTATGGGGTATTATATTGCAATGGCTGCGATCTCCTCCAGACGATCTATGATGGGTAGATGCTGGGTACACAAGTTCTCGCATTGACCGCATTTGATGCATTCCTCTGCTATCTTATTGGAGATACCCCAATGCCATTGCAGACGGCTAGCGATGCTGTTGCCAAGTATTTTCTCATTGTAAGCATCCATGAACTTCGGAATATCAATGTCCACAGGACAGTGCTTACAATAACCACAGCCGGTACAGAGATTATTCAGTGCAATACCTTTGGTCTCATATTCATTGTAAATATCGATTGCAGATCTCTCAACCAGGTTGTCTACAGATTTAACTGCATCATCTACATGCTCTTTCGTGGTACAACCGCATAATGCTACGGAGATCTCCTTATGGGAGGCAACGAAGCGCAGTGCTGCCTGTGCTACGTTAAGGTCGGTGCCTTCGGTCAGATAATTAAACACCTCAGGGTTGTTTGGAATTAAGCCACCGCCTAAGGGATTCATAACTACAATTCCCATTCCGTTCTTGTGTGCAGCACTGATGCCTGCCTGACGGAAGCGGTAATTTAATGGATTGTAGCCTATTAACATTCCCTTGAAGGCGTTGGAATTCACAACGTCTTCTAATTGATTACCCTGCATATGGGAAGAGAAGGATATGTTCTTGATCAGACCTTCTGCTTTTGCTTTCTCGAAGGAACTATACATAAGATCAAACTGCTTGTGGAATGATTCCAGATCCAACAGACACCATAAATAGTAGAAATCCAGAGAATCTACCTTGAGCCTGGATAGTGAAGTCTCCAGTCTCTGGCGGAACGCATCCGGTGAAAAATTACCTCCATAAGACCCCATATTAACCTTGGAAGAGATATAGAAGCTGTCTCTGGGTAATTGAGATAAGGCTAAGCCTGTGATTTCCTCGCTTTTATCGCTGCAATAAAACGGTGCAGAGTCGAAGAAGTTAATCCCCTTTTCATGTGCGTATAATACTACCTCAGAACACTTTTCAAAATTGCCGGCCTTAACATCAGCATCATCATATCGCATGGTTCCCATACCAACAGCGGAAACCTTCATGTTCGTATCGCCATATTGTTTATAATACATATTTTCTACCTCCATTTTTGGATATTGTAATACTTTACAGGACTTATGAAAATGTCAAATAACCCACATTTCATGTAGTATATCATAAATATAACCCGTATTTATGATCGTTCGCTCCGATCGCATATTACAAGCAAGCTTGCATATGCTCACTACGCTTCTATAGTATCATATAAATTACGTTTAGTGAACTATAGTCTTGCCATGGCTGGTTATTCCGGGGCATATGAGATTCGTTTGACTTTTATATATAACTTGAGTAGAATTAAGAAGCAACGATTTGTGTTATATTTTGGGCATTTTAATCCTGGCACGGAGGCACCTATGGCAATTAACAAAGCGATGAGACTAGCACTTCGTGCACTGACTTATCAGGAATTGGATCTGAAGAAAACATATAAGCTGCAGAGGCAGCTTAAGACGGCTGCCCATCCCATAATAAAAACCTTATATGAGATGTGGGATCACAATGTATCGCTTGGAGATTATGATATTCCGGTACGCGTCTTCCTGCCGGAAGAGCAATCTGCTCAGAAAAAGCTGATGATATTCTTCCACGGTGGTGGTTGGGTGGTTGGCAATATTGATACTTATACCAATGTCTGTGCTAATATGGCAAAACAGACAGGACATACAGTGATATCGGTAGATTACAGACTGGCTCCTGAGTTCAAATTTCCAACGGCTCCAGAGGATTGTTATGCCGTTACCAAAGAAATATATGAAAATGCAGATTTGTTTGATGTCAAACCGGAGGATATCACCTTAATTGGGGACAGCGCAGGGGGAAACCTGGCAGCAGTGGTCTCACTTATGGCAAGGGACCGTGGTACCTTCCTGCCTACGAGACAGATTTTATTGTACCCCTCCGCAGATAGCGATCATAGTGATACCTCACCTTATCCGTCCTTGATTGAAAATGGGACAGACTTTTTATTAACCACTAAGAGAATCTGCGATTATATCGATTTATATATTAGCTGTGATGAGGATCTTAAGAATCCTTATCTTGCACCGATTTTAGCCGAGAATTTATCTAAGCAACCGGATACTCTGATTATTACAGCTCAATACGATCCTCTACGCGACGAAGCGGAAGCTTATGGGAAGAGGTTATATGAGTTCGGTAATAAGGTGGAGGTGTTTCGGATGAAGGATGCGTTACATGGATTCCTCACCTTACCGAAGCATTTCGTACACGTGAAGCGAAGCTATGAGCTGATCAACCGCTTCTTGAATAAAAATGAAACTTAATCTGTAATATTGAAGATAATGTTCCGGAAAAACGTTAATAATTAGGTAAACTTATAATAATGGTACATTATTGATATGACTTTTGGGACTTGAATCAATGATTTATCGTATATCAATTTAGATAATCATTGCTGTAATGAGAATGACATCGGAAAGGGGGAATAGCGATTTTATGACAGAAAGAGCGCCGGTTGAATGGCTGAAGTTAGACAATGCAGCGAAGATATTCCCTCCAAATACAAATGAAAAGGATACTAAGGTTTTTCGCTTTACGTGTGAGCTTAAGGAGGAAATAGAACAAGAAACCCTGCAGAAAGCCTTAGATAAGGCATTACCTATGTTCCCTGTGTATCAGTCGGTTTTACGAAGAGGTATGTTCTGGTATTACTTTGATAGTACGGATGCTAAACCGGAGGTAATGGAAGAGAGAAAGCTGCCTTGCAGTATGCTATATAAGCAGAACCGCAGGAACCTGTTATTTGAGGTGTCCTATTATAATCGCAGAATTAATTTGGAGATGTATCATGCACTTACCGATGGTACGGGAGCGCTGGGTTTTTTGAAAACGATTGTTTATTATTATATTATGTTAAAACATGAAGGTGATTTTAAGGAAGGGTTGCCAAATCTGGATTATGACGCTTCCTTTACACAGAAGTCCGATGACAGCTTCTTAAAGCATTATAGTGGAGATAAGAAGCTGGACAAGATTAAGATTAATCGAGCTTATCACATTACAGGAAGACGTTCTATAGATAACCGACTTAAGATTGTTGAGGGTGTTATGTCGGTTAAGGAGGTTCTTAACTTAGCTCATCATTATGATGCTACCCTGACTGTCTATCTGACGGCTCTGTATATCAAGGCAATCTATATGGATATGCCGACCAGAAGTAGAAAATATCCGATTACATTAACAGTGCCGGTAAACTTAAGAACCTATTTTCCCTCTGTTACAGCCAGAAATTTCTTCACAACCGTGAGTATCAGCTATCAATGTTCTAAGAATACAGACAAGCTTGAGGATATTATACTTGTGGTGAAGGATTCTTTTGCACGGGAACTTACTCAAGAGAAGCTTAGAACTCACATGAACCGGTTGTCTGCTTTAGAACATAATGCTTTCATGAGGGTAATCCCATTGGTATTAAAGGATTACATTCTACGATTTGCTAATCACCTAAGTGATAAGGGTATTACGGCCACCTTGTCCAATATTGGCAGGATTTCAGTTACAAAAGAGTTGGTTCCGTATATACAACTATTTGATTGCTTTACCAGTGCGCGAAGACCACAAATTGCAATGTGTTCCTTTGACGACGAGCTTGTAATCAGCTTTACCTCTCCCTACGTGGGAACGGATATTCAGATGAATTTCTTCCGTATGTTAACTCAGGAGGGCATAGCGGTTACAATTGCCTCCAACAATAAGGAGATATAGGAGGTGGTAGTGTGAAAATAAAAGGCAATTTTCACACCACATAGTTTGTGCCTGCGAAATCCTCGGCACAAACTAATTCAAAGGGCAGGCATGTTAAGTTAGTGTGAAAAATCAAGATTTTTCACACAGCAAATTTGTGCTGCCGCCCAAATTCGCTGATTGTGGCAGAGTGGAGGACTTAGATGCAAAAGTGTGATAATTGTAAAGTGTCGCTAAAGGGAAGTTATGAGGTTTGTCCTCTTTGCGGTGGAATTCTGCATGCAAATGAGGAAACAAGTGATGAAGTATTTCCTAAGATACCGACTATTTTCCAGGAATTTAATATTTTTATCCGTATTATAATACTAATATCCATTGTAGCTATTGTCATCAGCTTTGCAGTGAATATAATATTTACGAAGGAAACCAGATGGTCACTATTTGTCGCAGCCGGGATTGCATGCATGTGGGTCAGTCTGTTTTTCATCATTCGTAAGAAGAATAATATTCCTAAGACCATCATCTGGCAAGTCGTTTTGATTGGAGTCCTGTCTGTGTTATGGGATTGGTCCATCGGATGGTTAGGCTGGTCTATCGATTTTGTAATACCGGGAATTTGTGTTGTAGCTATGGTGGTTATGGCAATTGCGGCCAAGATACTTAAGATTGGTGTTAGAGATCTCCTGGTATACCTTTTCATCGATATTATATTTGGGTTTATTCCGATTATTTTCATCCTAACCGGTGTCTTGAATGTGGGATTTCCTTCTGTAATCTGTGTAGCAACCAGTGCCATCAGCTTATCAGCATTGATCCTATTCTATGGTGATAATATGAGGGAAGAATTAAAAAAGAAGATGCATATATGATTCGGGGATCATAAGTCATCTGTAAAATAGAAAGGCGAATATATGTGTCTATGTATGCAGATGGCACATTTGGAAGAGAAAGGAAACGTATGAATTCATTTCATTTAAAACTAATCGCTATCATTACTATGTTGATTGATCATATCGGAGCAATCATGCTTCCGCATGATACTATGCTATATCTGATACTGCGCTGCATCGGAAGACTTGCATTTCCGATCTTTGTATTTCTTCTGATAGAGGGCTTCCAGCACACGCGTAATGTACAGAAATATCTGATTCGTTTGGGAGTATTTGCTCTTATCTCTGAAGTACCCTTCGATTTTGCATTTTATGGGACAGTTTTAGAATTCAGTCACCAAAATATATTTTTCACTCTATTCCTGGGATTGATGTGCATCTATCTGATGAGGGAAATCGAGAAAAAATATAAATTGAATTTTATCATATTGAATATAATCTATGCTTTGTTAACTCTAATCTTCGGTGTTGCAGCTTTCTACTTGAAGACGGATTATGGTTATAAAGGATTATTATTGATTGTAGCATTCTATATATTCCGTAATAGCAAGCTGTTACTTACTTGCTCGTTATTTTTTATTTCCGGTTACTTATTAAAGTATATTAATGTCTATGCAACCATAGCCATGATACCAATTGCTTTTTATAACGGTCAAAAGGGCAAAAGTATAAAATATATATTTTATATCTTTTACCCTGCTCATCTGCTGGTATTGGCCTTCATTCATAGGTTGCTTTAGAATTCGCTCTTAATGTCAGAATAGTTTTTTTGTTCATTGACTTGTGAAGTATATCTTGAGTCTTCACCTGAAGCATATGGTTTATCGGGATAATAGTGTCGTTCGTCAAAATTCTGTGCACTACTATGAGATGGAAATCGGTAATAAGTCTTCCTGGTAGGTTCAAAGTACATGATAACAAACCTCCTTTAATAATGTTCTAATATTATTGTTTGATATTTGCTTTGGATCTATACTAGGAATTCAATTGAGTTTTTACAAATTTTACAAATAAATGCTATACCTTTGGGGAGAGTGACCTATGATTTCGCTAACAATAACAGAAGTAAAGTCCTTCATGGCGAAGCTTTTAACGCAGACAACCTTTGATTATTTCATCCTTAAAGAGATGGAGCTTTCGACTTTTATCAGCTTTACCATTAATGGTCAATTGAATGATTCCTTCTACACGAAGGAGGAGTTGGAGGAGCGTGGTGAGAATGCCCATAACTCGTTATGGAGCGAGGTGAGAAGTATTGCTTATTCCATGATTAAGGGTAATAAGACCCCCCTTTCACTAAAAATTGTATTCCAATTACCTAGACCACTTTGTGAGGAATTGGTACAACAGTCCGGAGGACGACTGAAAAGTGAAGAGGTTGGAGGACTATATCTTAATGTAAGATTTGATAAGAGTGAGCTTCATATCATAACGGGGACAGCCATCAAGACATTTACTTTGGATAAGACTCTGGAGCACGAATGGGATCTTCAGGTAAAGATGCTTCTTAAGGAGCAGGGAATTGCTTTTGAAGAGGAATAGCCACATAGCTTATCAATAAAATGACTATTGTTAGCACTCTTCTTAAAAGAGTGCTAATTTTGTCTTGACATTTTATTTTACCGGTATTATCATATCACTTGAAGCTTGTGAATTATCAAATGCATAATTCGCATACGATCCTACCTTAAGTTTGCTCCTTTATCATACTTAACGCAGACTAATTAAGGATCAGCATAGTAGTAATGCGACAGACAGAAAGAGAATAAACTGCATCAGCGTTACACAAGAATAAATAGAAAAAGGAGTATTATCTATGAGTACAGAACGTGGCAATTTATCGATTCATTCAGAAAACCTGTTTCCAATTATTAAGAAGTGGTTATATTCGGACCACGACATATTCGTAAGAGAGCTGATTTCTAATGGCAGCGATGCAATCACTAAACTGAAGAAACTTGAAGTGATGGGAGAGGCTACTCTACCGGAGGATAATCATTACCAGATCACAGTTACAGTCAATCCGGAGGAGAAGACTATTCGTTTCTCCGACAATGGTATCGGTATGACGGTTGAAGAGGTGAAGGAATACATCAACCAGATTGCCTTCTCCGGAGCGGAGAAGTTCCTTGAGAAATATAAGGATAAGACCAATGAAGATCAGATTATCGGACATTTTGGTTTGGGCTTCTATTCAGCATTCATGGTGGCAGTCCGTGTTACAATTGAAACCTTGTCTTGGCAACCGGATGCTAGTCCTGTACATTGGGAATCTGACGGTGGTACAGAATACGAGATGAGTGAGGGTACCAGAACCGAACGTGGTACTGATATTACCTTGTATCTGAACGATGCAAGCTACGAATTCTCCAACGAATATCGTGTGAAAGAGGTTCTTAAGAAATACTGTTCCTTTATGCCGGTTGAGATCTATCTGATGAATGCAAATGCGAAAGTAGAAGAGAAGCAGGAGGAGGTAATTGATGCCTCTGTTGATCAGGATGGTACCGTAGAAGAGGATAAGGTAGAAAAGAAAGACAATAAGCCGGAGCCGATTAATGATGTTACTCCTCTGTGGGCAAAACATCCGAATGATTGTACCGACGAAGATTATAAGAAGTTCTACCGTGATGTATTCAATGACTATAAGGAGCCTCTGTTCTGGATTCATCTGAATATGGATTATCCGTTCAATTTGAAGGGTATTCTGTACTTCCCGAAGATCAATACAGAATATGATTCCTTAGAAGGTCTGATCAAATTATATAATAACCAGGTATTTATCGCAGATAATATTAAGGAAGTAATTCCGGAATTCCTAATGCTGCTTAAGGGTGCGATTGACTGTCCTGATCTACCGTTGAATGTATCACGTAGTGCACTGCAGAATGATGGCTTCGTTAAGAAGATCTCCGAGTACATCACCAAGAAGGTAGCTGATAAGCTGACCGGTATGTATAAGGTGGAGAGAGATAGCTATGAGAAGTTCTGGGATGATCTTAGTCCCTTCATCAAATTCGGATGTCTAAAGGATGAGAAATTCCGTGAGAAGGTAAAGGATGTTATTCTCTTTAAGAATCTTGAGGGTAAATATATTACTTTAGCGGAATATGTGGCAGACAAGAAGGGAATCGAGGAGCCGAAGGAGGAGAAATCCACACCGGAAGAGGGCTCCGCAGAGACTCATGTTCATGACGAAAACTGCGAACATGGCCATGATCACGAGCATAATCATGACGATGATGAAGAGGTAGTAGATGAGGATAAGAAGATTACAATCTACTATGTAACCGACATAAAACAACAGAGCC
>JAQZBA010000426.1 GCA_029239365.1 Herbinix sp.
TTACCAAATAACGCCCCAAGTTTATTGATTACTTGGTCTGTGTCCGCATTTGTAGCTGCTTTAAAGCCGCTAAGAGCTGTAAGGATATCATCCTGGTCCTGCTCTGAGAGCACGGATTTATTCAGGACAAAGTTATCCATAAGTGAAATACCACCACCTTTACCCTTCATAGTATAGATGGGAATTCCTGCTTGGCAGAGGGTCTCGATATCTCGATAAATGGTTCTCCGGGACACCTCGAAATGATCGCAAAGCTCCTTGGCAGTGGTATTTTTCTTATTCATAAGGATATATACGATTTCAAACAATCTACTGATTTGCAATTTATCACCCCTTTTTATTGTAGCAAATATAATATGACAGCACAACGTCATATTTAAATGCACTCGATTATTTTTCTCCAAAGATTATGAGCTTTACAAAACAAAATTTGTTGTTTAGACAATTGCGATTAACAAATCATAATGTTAATATGAAGTTAGATGCAACTCCAAAATGAAATTCTTAGGAAGTTCATTTTGAAGATCTTACGGGTTTATTAATTATGCGTAGATACATACGTAGGAATGAGGTGAAAATGAGAATGATTAACAAGTTAAAAACCGTTAATTTATTATTTCTTCTAAAAACAGGAATTGGCTCGGCTCTTGCAATCATCATAGCAAATGCCCTAGGTCTGCTATATAGTCCATCCGCAGGTATTATAACACTGCTCACGATACAGAACACGAAGAAGGAGACCTTAACCATTGCGGTTAAGAGAATTGTAGCATTTATTCTGGCAACTGCCCTATCGTATCTGATATTCCGGGGCTTTGGCTATACAGCCTTAGCTTACGGAGCCTTTGTATCCTTATTTGTGGCACTGTGCTTTCTACTTGGACTTAAGGATGGGATATCCATGAATGCGGTGCTTATGACTCATTATCTTATTGAGAAGCATATGGATCTATCCTTAATCTTTAATGAAATCTGTATTCTTTTCATTGGTATGGGGATTGGTATCTTACTTAATCTAATTATGCCGAAGAATGTAACGAAGATACAGAAGGAACAGTTGCTGCTAGAAGAGGAGATGAAGAATACCCTCAAAAGTATGGTGGAGATTCTTCGCAATAAGGATCAGAGACTGGATTTTGCACCCTTAGAGCATAAGGTGGAACAATTATTAATCAGTGCATATGAGGAAGCGGGAAATCGTATCCTCGCGGATACCAGATATCTGGTATCCTATCTTGAGATGCGAAAGCTTCAGGTGGGTGTGATGAAGGATATTGTAATTACCATTAATCAAATCACTTCCTTTCCGGTTCAAGCGGAGCCTGTCGCAGAGTTTATGGAACACATTGCGGCATCTTTTCATGAGAAGAATAATGTAACGGGGCTATTAACCATATTAGAGCAACTGAAAGAGCATTTTCGTAATGAACCGTTACCGCAAAGCAGGGAAGAATTCGAAAAACGAGCTATTTTGTATCAGGTGATTAAGGAATTAGAATATTTTTTGATGTTAAAGAGAAATTTTATTCTGGAATTAGAAGAAAAGGATATGAAAATCTATTGGAAATAGGTAGCTTACATGCGGTATAAAAATCTTATCTTTTCACATAATAACAAGAGAAAATCTTGTAATATATTCGCTATGTGAAAGGAAAGAGGACAATTCATGCAAAAAGATTTCTTGTCAGAAAATACGATAAATACTACCGATAATGAAAAGACTCCGAAGAAAACCCCGAATAGACAAAAGGAAAATACGCAGGAGGAACAGGAGAAAGAAAAGGTAACGAAGGAAAATGAGGACCTGAAGGATCAAAAAATAAGTGAGTATGGCCAGACGGTACTGGAAAACGGAAAACGGGACCATAAAATACATCTGTTATCCATCATTGGCGAAATTGAAGGGCATGAGGTTCTTCCGCAACATAATAAAACCACCAAATACGAGCATGTACTACCGCAGCTTGCTGCAATAGAAGACAGTACAGATATTGATGGCTTATTGATTCTGATTAATACGGTAGGTGGAGACGTAGAAGCAGGCTTAGCGATAGCAGAAATGATCGCATCTTTAAGTAAGCCCACAGTTTCGCTGGTATTGGGAGGTTCTCATTCAATCGGTGTTCCTTTGGCAGTGTCTGCGAATTACAGTTATATAGTTCCATCTGCAACGATGATTATACATCCGGTTCGAATGAACGGAACAGTGATTGGTGTTACTCAAACCTTCGAATACTTTGAGAAAATACAGGACCGGATTATCAACTTTGTCGTAAATCATTCCAATATTGATTACAACAGCTTTCGGGATCTGATGCTAGACACCAATCAGCTCGCGAAGGATGTGGGGTCAATCCTGGTTGGAGATGAGACAGTACAGAAGGGGATTATTAATGAAGTCGGAGGTATCAGAGATGCCTTGGCAAAGATCAATGAAATGATCGATGCAAATGAAGAAGGGAGTTAATTCAAATGCTATACACGGTGAGACCCTTAGAACGGATCTATGCGCGGCCAACCAGCTATACTGATATCAAGCAGGAACAATCGAAAAATGCAGAGAAAGAGCAATCCGATTCCCAGTACCGTGAGATGACTTTACAGCATGGTAAAATTGTCACACGCAGAGACGGAGAGAATTATGTCATCGAGCAAGTCTATTCCACGGATATGCAGGATTATTTGAAGGAAGATTACTCTCCCGGGAAAAATATGAAATTCTAATGAAAATGCTGATGTAATAGTCAACTAAGTTTAGATGAATATAGATAC
>JAQZBA010000074.1 GCA_029239365.1 Herbinix sp.
ATAGTAATTCCAATTGTATTTTTACATTAAGTAAATATAGAAATAGAGGGAAAGATAGTTATGAAATTTGGAAAAAAATTAAATCAGGCACTTAAAATATTATTGGTGTATACAGTAATTACATCTATCTTCAGATTACTGCAAAAACTTACTCCTGCTATATTGGTTGGAATCAACAATGATGTAATTAAGAATTTCATAGAAGTATACCTGATATGGTTTATTCCAATATTTCTTATCATCGTAGGTATTTGTCTGTATATAAGAAGAACTGATGGTAAATTTAATCTTGCTTTCATACATAATCCAATGATACGGATAACATCGGGTCTTTTGATAATGTTTGAAGGAATATTTAATTTATCCATTAGCTTTCCAGTTGCTTTTTCAAATATCATAATGTTTCAGAAGTTTACATCTGAGTTTGAAAATACGTTTGGAACATCACGAGAAATTCTTATAGCATCAAATGTAATTCCATCCTTGATCAATTTGATACAGGTATTATTAGGATTATATTTGGTTTTACATAAAAAACGTAATAGTGAGAAAGAGAATTTGGATTAGTACAGTCAACAATACAAGATAATATCTATGAGAAATTCATTTGTAACGTTTAAGGGAAATCGAACAGGAATAGGAATCTGAAAGGGGTATTAGAGGAATGGGAGAATTAGTGAAGCTTCCTAATATTGGAGCGTATATAGAAGAACAATTGAATACAATAGGCATAGCAACTTATGAACAATTAAAAGAATGTGGAAGTAAACAAGCATGGTTAAAGATAAAGGGAATTGATGATTCCGCTTGTATTAATCGACTCTATGCATTAGAAGGAGCAATCCAGGGAATTAGTAAACCTCAATTATCAACAGAAATCAAATCAGAATTAAAAGAATTTTATAACGCTGTTAAAGGTTAACATATTGGAGGGAATCTATGAGGATAGGTGTTAGAATTTTATTATTAATAGTTGCATTAAGTATAGGCGGACTATTCGGTTACTATCTTTTAGTAGACTTTACATTGCCTAAAATGCTGTTCTTCGGAGTAATATGTTATGTATTAGGATATTTGTTTCATGCTGTAGACAAGAAAATCATGGGGGATAATCTAAAAAATTGATGTAAGTATATTTCGCATCCGCCCAAAACTATCTGAATAAACGATAGAAAGCACGTTTCGCAAACTTTCTATTGTCATGAATAACAATTAAGCAGGGCAATAAGCCCTGCTTAAATATTTTAATATCCATCAAAAGTTATGAATAGCTTCATCTCTTTGTGATTACTGCTTTACAGCTCCTTCAGTACTCTCTTCAGGAACTCTTTGGTTCTATCTTGCGTCGGGTTATTGAAGATCTGCTCAGGAGAACCTTCTTCTGCAATGACACCCTTGTCCATGAATACAACACGGTTCGCCACTTCTTTCGCAAAGCCCATCTCATGGGTCACCACGAGCATCGTAAGTCCACTCTTGGCTAGATCCTTCATAACAGCCAGTACCTCTCCTACCATCTCAGGATCAAGTGCGGAAGTTGGCTCATCGAATAATAATACATCAGGTTCCATGGATAATGCCCTTGCGATTGCTACTCTTTGCTTCTGTCCACCAGAGAGCTGCTTCGGCTTCGCATTCACATATTGGTCCATTCCAACGACCTTTAGATATTTGATTGCGACCTGCTCTGCTTCTTCCTTCGAACGTTTAAGAACCTTAATCTGGCCTACGGTACAGTTACTAAGTACATTGTGATTATTGAAGAGGTTGAACTGCTGGAACACCATTCCCAGCTTGGTACGGTAAGCATAGACATCATGCTTATCATCCAGTATATTCTCACCATTATATATGATCGCACCATCACTGGGCTTCTCCAGAAGATTGATACAACGAAGCAGGGTTGACTTACCGGAACCGGAAGAACCGATGATACACACAACTTCACCCTTATCCACGGAGAAATCAATATCCTTAAGTATTTCATTCTTACCAAAGGATTTTTTCAAATGCTTAACATCAATTACTCTTTCCATCTTACTCTCCCTTTCTTAGCCGCGAAGCTTCTTCACATGATCTTCCGGGCGTTCCACCTGCATCTGGTTACCGGGGATAACAACAAAATTCTCAGGTCCATCCAGCTTACGCTCAACAAGTCGAAGAATTCTAGTTACGGTTAAGGTCATAACCAGATAGATGATACAAGCTACGAAGAAGGTCTCAAAGTATCTAAAATTATTGCCGGCTACTGACTTCGCCTGGAAGAACAATTCAGATACGGAGATTACGTTAAGAACTGAGGTATCCTTGATATTGATAACGAATTCATTACCGATTGCCGGTAGGATGTTACGAAGTACCTGAGGTAATATAACATTAAGCATGGTCCTAATATGATTCATACCTATTGCATGTGCTGCTTCAAACTGTCCCTTATCAATGGATATAATACCACCACGAACTATCTCTGCTGTATAAGCGCCTGTGTTAATGGATACGATGAAGATAGCAGCAGCTGTACGATCCATATCTATGCCAAATGCCATCGCTGAACCATAATAAATGACCATTGCCTGTACAATCATAGGTGTTCCACGGAAGAATTCCACATATGCAGTCAGAACCGCATTTACAATTTTTAATAAGACTCTTTTCGCTCCCTTGTCCGGTGTAGGTATTGTTCTAATTGTACCAATCACTAAACCGATCACCGCACCAAGTATCGTGCCAATGATAGAGATTAATAGAGTAACGCCTGCTCCTCTTAGGAACATAGGCCAATTTTCGGTCACGATTCTTACAAACCATTCCCAAGTCATAATGCACCAAGCCTTTCCACTCACCTATCCATATGCTCGAATATACACTTAATTTGTACAGGGTAGCTCTTCGTAGCTCTATGCCAGGCATTTAATTTACTGAATTCAACGATATAATCTGCTATGTAACTACATAATCTACAGTGCAATTCGTATCGCATATAACATTAATATTAAAGGCTGTCCAAAAGTATATCATTTTATTTGGACAGCCTCAAAAGTTCATATCTATTGTGCTGCAGGTTGATTTAAAATAGCAGCTTCCATGATACTGATGCGTTCTTCCTCTGAAATACCTGATAAGGCTTCGTTGATTTTTGCAGTCAGCTCGCTACCCTTTTCAACACCAACTGCAATTGCTGTATCATCTTCTGAGGTAACAAATCCTTCTGTAAACTCAACCATTGCGAAGTTCTCATTCGCTGCCGAAGCGCTTACACCTTCCGGACGCTCGGATACATATCCATCGATTACACCGGATTCCAGTGCAACTCTCATTGCCGGGAAGTTGTCCATGGCCGGTTGTATATCAACGCCATTGATTTGCTCTATTACTGAGTAGTGGAAGGTATTAAGCTGCGCTGATACCTTTGCACCGGAGAAATCCTGAATGGAAGTAGCTCCTTCAAATGCTCCACCCTTCTTAACTACCATTACTAAGACTGATTTATAGTAATTATCAGAGAAATCAATTGTTTCTTTTCGTTCTGCAGTCGGTGACATTCCGGCGATGATAGCATCAATCTTACCGGAGGTTAATGCAGGAACCAGACCATCCCATTCGGTCTTTACGACAACAAGTTCTTTCCCTAAGCTTTCTGCAATCTTCTTTGCAATTTCAACATCGTAGCCGCCGGCGAATTCAGCGCCTCCATCAATGGCTACACCACCATTAGAGTTATCTGACTGAGTCCAGTTAAAGGGTGCATAACCTGCTTCCATTCCAACGCGGAACTTTCCATCATCCTTCTTAGCACAGCCTGCCATCATAACAACTGTCAAAGTAAGGATAATCAGTGTTGCAATTCTCTTCTTCATAAAATATTCCTCCCGTTATAAAATAATATTGTGTGATAATGCTCAAGCTGTCTATGCATTTGCATGACAGGTATCTTTTTCTTGGGGTAATAAACCAAGCATATTTTCATTATATAAGCGACTGGTAGGTTCGATAATCCTATATAACAAAAAAAACCTGAGGTTCACTCAGGTTATAAATACGCTTTTGCCTAAGTCCCCAAAATCCCTAATGAGATAGCACAACTTGGCAAACTGGGTTGCTCACCAAGACAGTCCTGCAGTTCTTAACTACAGACCCAGCATATAACACTGAGGATGTTATAAACTTCGGCGACATCTCCTTCTCCATAGAATCATAGCATCTCTTGCTCCTCTATGGACTGTTAAATATCGCGCCTCTACCTCACCTTTGAAGATGAGGCCTTATGAAATTACGCTCTAATCTTACAACAACACTTTCGTTCTGTCAATTCAGAATTAATTATTTCCATAAATATTTACTTCTTCTTAATTAAAATGCATCACTTTTTGTAATATTTTCCTTGATTAAACGAGTCAGATGCCGTTCTGGTCAGGTCTATCTTCTCATCAAAATTATTGAATGATCTCTGCTAGTATTCAGAGATCTTAATGGTATCAATTACAACCTGCTCCACCGGTATGCCTGCATTAGCATCCTTAAGCTCAACATTGGCAATTGCATCGAGTACCTCATAGCCTTCATAAATCTGGCCAAATACGGAATGCATCTTATATAACCATGGAGTTCCGCCAACCTCTCCGTAGGCTGATCTTGCTTCTTCATCAAACGTTACCTTATATCGTGCTTCAACCTGCTCTAAGACACTTTCGTCATAAGTCTCTCCGGACTGAACCAAGAAGAATTGGCTACCATTCGTATTCGCTCCTGAATTAGCCATACAGAGTGCTCCGCGATATGGCTGTAGATTATCTGCAAATTCATCTTCAAAATTCTCACCCCAGATGCTTTCTCCACCCATTCCGGTTCCGGTAGGATCGCCGCCTTGAATCATAAAATCCTTAAGGATTCGATGAAAGGTAACCCCATCATAGTATCCTTCCTTAGCATGTGTAATAAAATTCTCAACCGACTTAGGTGCTGCTTCCTCGAAGAATCTGACATAAATGGAGCCATAATCTCGAATTACAAACTCCGCCACCGTGTCACCCTTTTGCGGGCTTTCGAATTGATCAATCTCACCGCCATAACCACCCTTTTCCGTCTTACTACAACCTACCATCAAGAGCATAACCATAAGGGCACTAAACAAGATACAACTTACTTTTCTCATGTAATAACTTTCCAACCTTTCTTTTATTGATTTGGATGTCAGAAGCCATGGACACCCGGCAACTATTATAACCAACACAATTTCCTTACTGCAAAATTGTGTTGGTTATGATTTAAAATCTCATAGATATAGCTTACTCATATATTTTTCTTTGTCAAGACCGACTTGAACAAGCAATTATCGAATATCAATCAGTATAATTAATTCAGTTGATTTGTCTTTTCCGTCTGACCATTCATTTATACTGATATTGTTAGCAATCATCGTGATTGCCGCCTTATCATTTTCCTGACGGAAGGTCATTTCTTCGGTAGACATGAATTCTTTTCCACTATCAACACCGGTAAACTTGGTGAAGAGATCATTGTATTCATATCGCAGCAACTCTAGTCCCTGCGCATCCTCCAATCGAATAATCTGATTATCATTATCTGTGTTATCCACACTTAAGGAATAGAGGGAACCGTCTACCTCAAATTGATTGTCTCCAACCTCAGTCATATTATGGACATTCAACTGTATCATGTAGTCATTGCCTGCTATCGGAACGGGTTCATTGGTATTCCTACCATAATAGTAACTCTGATATTCATTGTCCACGGATTTATATCGATCAAAGCCAAAGGTCTTCTCGAAATCAAAGGATATATAATAGGAATGTAAATATTCGATATCCTTCGTATAATTCATACGATCTAGATAATCCAGGGAGGAGACAATATCTGATTGATCTTCCTCTGATAGATTCACATTGGGCGTTAGGGTATCTTCGGATAACATATTGTTACTAGTAAGAACCTTTTCGAGTCTTGAGATCTGCGTTGCCCTACTTAAGGTAAATGCATCTACGGGAGGTACTATGGATATCACGGCTAAGATGATTAAAATAGGGGCAATAATTCCATTTTTTCGGATCGGAAGGAAACTAAACAGCACACCGGCCATCGTAGCAAACACTCCGAACAGAATTACATAGTAGCGACCATAGGTGATACCTACATCTGCAATCTTAAGAATGGACGATAGAGTCTGGAATAATACAACAGGTATTAGCACCTTAGGAAAGATCATTCTGAAATACTTGGCGAATGGATTCTTGATGGTACTTGCAAGAATATAAACCACAATCACCGTAATAGAGTAGCTAACTAACAACGGTTCCATCAGGTTGTCGCTCCAGAACTCACCGGCAATGTTGATGATAATATAAAGTATTAAGATTACTGTAAAAACAGCAGTGATAGGTATAATGACATAAGAAATCAATGTCTCAAGAAATTTAGCCGGAGTCGTTAAACGAAGGAACTCCCCATCATATTTGTTATCTTGGGACTCTTCGACAATCGCAATATCGCTTTTTCTTGGGTAATTCGGTACCATTGTAAGAAAATAAATAGGTGCTAACAACACAAATATGATATTCGCCGAATGTATATATGCAGTTTCATAAATATCAAAAATTAATAAATCAGTGGCGCTTATTATGATTACAACACCTAAGAATAGCACTCCATCGAAGAATAGAGCTGTAAAAAAGCCCTTAAATGCAGCCATAAAACTTTCATTAATACTTGTTTTACTACCGATTGACGGTATCCACAAAAATGCAATCACTAAAATAAATAGTAAGACAATCGTACGAATCGTTACTTCTATCTCCCATTCTGAATTGCGGATGAGCATAAAATAAATACTAGAAAAAATGATTGTTACAAACATAAAAATTATCCTAAGAACAGGGTTATCGAAAAACCTCTCATATAAGAGTTGAAGCACAACAAATAAAGCCGCACCTAATAAAAATGTAATGAGTAATCTTGTATAAGTAATATCATAGTCCGATTCAATCGCTATGAAATTAGTAACTATGGAAGCTATTAATAAGATGACGGTTAACGGAAAGCGCATTACTGTATCCGTGAGACCTTGCCACTTTTCTCTTAGCTTTATCTTTTTATTCATAATGTAATACCTCCTTTTCTTGATGCAGGAATAGTTCTATTTAATTATACCACTTTTCCCAAGAATATTATCAATCAATATCCATTATCCTTCCTTCTATATAGTCTTGGAATTTTTATTAAAATTCTTTTGGTCTAAATTTGTTAATAATTAAATATTTTGTTATATATATACGATTCTATCTTTACAAAATGATAAAAGTGTGTCAAAATAAAAAAAATCCCAGGAGGTAAAAGTACTATGGCATCAAAGAATCAACCCATCGGCTATCTGCCGGATGAAAGACCCCCGATCGTGGAACTCTTATTATTTGCATTGCAACAGATCGTTGTAATGTTCCCGGCAACTGTTCTAGTTGCATTAATCACTGGCTTCCACGTATCAACAACAATTTTCGCCAGCGGCCTCGCTACTCTATGTTTCATCTTAATCACTGGCAGAAAGATTCCCCTTTATTACGGTTCCAGCTTCTCCTATATCGCAGCTATCGCTTCTATTATGGCAGCAGAGCAATTCGCAGGATATAGCTTGGACGACAAAATCTCAGTTGCACAGTTTGGTATCGTAATGTCAGGTTTCGTTTCTATCGCTGCCGGTCTTATCATCGGTCGTACCGGTAGAAAAACTATCGACAAGATTCTCCCTCCTACAGTTACTGGTAGCATCGCAATTATTATCGGATTATCTCTTGCTGCTAATGCAATGAGTGGCGCAGCTTCTTTCCCCACCGTTGAAGAAGCACAGACAGCAATCGCACAGAACATGGCATGGGTTATCTCAATTATTACACTCATTTCGACAATTGCATACTCAGTATACTTGAAGGGCAAGCTGAGTCAGTTGCCTATTCTTTTTGGCCTTTTGACGGGTTATGTGGTTGCAGTAATCATCGGACTCGTTACAGGAATTCCTTTTGTTAACTTTAACACCATTGAATCAGACAGTATTCTTAGTCTTCCAATCTTCACACTTCCGAAGCCTAGCTTAGCTGCTGTTGGTGCAATCATGCCAATCGCAATTGCTACAATTCCGGAATCAACCGCACATGTATATCAATTAGATATCTATGTAAATGATCTTGCTAAAAAGATGAAATCTACTAAGAAATACAACATCGCAGACAAATTAGGCTTAAATCTAGTTGGTGATGGTATCGGTGATATCGTATCCGGTATGATTGGTGGACCTGCTGGTACAAACTATGGTGAGAATATCAGTACTATGGCAATTTCTAAGGTATTCTCAATTCCTGTATTAATCGCAGCAGCATGCATCACTATGGTAATCTCCTTCTTCACACCTCTGATTAATGTTGTGTATTCTATTCCCAATGCAGTAATCGGTGGTCTTTCCATCTACTTATTTGGTGTAATCGCAGCACAGGGTATCACAATTATGATAGATCGTAAGGTAGATATGTTCAAGTCCAAGAACCTTGCTATCATAGCTATCATCTTAATCATTGGTCTTGGCGGAAGCTTCGGTTTCGGTGGAAATGGTATGATCCCTATGTTCGGCATGCACTTCCCGGCTCTTGCTACTGCAGCAGTTGTTGGTATCGTATTAAATCTGTTGCTTTCCATCGGTGATAAGGATGAGGCTCCTACCGAATAAGTACCAATAGAATACTTACAACCCGAATACATAAGATGAATTAGTAAACCAATGTGTACCAGAATAAAACAAAGAAGAGGATGTTCATTACATGGACATCCTCTTCTTGTATTAGATAATCTTCTATCTCATATCTCTCATAGCCAATTCTCTTCGCTGATTAGCTACAATAGTTTGACCAGATCTTCATTTACATCCCATCGATACTACCTTCCACCAATACAAAAAGTGAAGTGTTCTCACACTTCACTTTTTGTCACCTAAGTAATTAAATTATATTTTTCATGTATCTTTATGTTGCTTTAAAATTAATATTATATAAATGCCAGGATAACAAAGTTAGCAATAAATAATGCTGATGCAACCCAAACTACAGGGCTGATTTCGTTAACCTTACCTTTAACGCATTTAACAATAACGAAGAAGATAAATCCACCTGCAATACCATAAGAGATACTGTAGTTAAGTGCCATGAAGATTGCTGCAAAGAATGCAGGAATTGCTTCTTCTATCTCATCCCATTTGATTTCCTTGAAAGAGGAGATCATTAAGATACCAACAGCGATAAGTGCAGGAGATGTTGCCTGAGCAGGTACGATACTTACGATAGGAGCAAATAGCATACTTACTAAGAACATTAATGCGGTAA
Source organism: Herbinix sp. (assembly GCA_029239365.1). Taxonomy (GTDB): domain Bacteria; phylum Bacillota; class Clostridia; order Lachnospirales; family Lachnospiraceae; genus Mobilitalea. The sequence continues at coordinate 9,378 of JAQZBA010000074.1, forward strand.
CTACGGAGGTTAAACCGGTACGTCCGCCTGCGCCAATACCTGCAGCACTCTCAACATAGGTGGTGGTATTGGAGGTACCTAAGATAGCACCAATACTGGTAGCAACAGAATCAGCAAATAATGCCTTATCCATCTTAGACTTGAAGCCTTTACCATTCTCAAGTGCTTTCTCATCTGCATCATCAAAGATACCTGATCTTCTACCGGTTCCTATGAAGGTACCAATCGTATCAAAGGTATCTGATAAACTGAAAGCAAAGATGGTCATAATGATCAAAGGAATCTTGGAAGTGTCAGTAAACAGGGAACCCATACCTTCAGCACCAAATGCTGCAAAGATTGTTGTTCCTAACTGATCAAAGGAGTCAGCTAAGCCTGTGGTTGCACTGATGTCAAGATTTACTACTCCCATCGGAATACCAAGAATGGTTGTTCCTAAGATACCGATAAGGATAGCTCCCTTTACTTTCAGGAGGAGAAGAACCAGGATAATCACAATACCAATTAAAGAAAGAATGATTGCTGGTGAATTAAAATCAGAAAGTGCCGGAACACCAGCAGTAAAATTAATGATACCAACATTTAAGAGACCAATGTAAGCGATAAAGATACCAATACCACCACCGATTGCATGCTGTAAGCTTTCGGGAATCGCTTTGATGATCATCTTACGAATCTTGGTAACTGTAATAAGAATGTTGATAAGACCGCATAAAAATACCATGAACAATGCTTGCTGCCAGGTAAACCCAAGACCAAAGCACACAGTATAAGTAAAGAATGCATTGAGGCCCATGCCTGGTGCCTGTGCGTAAGGTACATTAGCTACTAAAGCCATAACTAAGGTACCAGCTACTGAAGCAAAAATAGTAGCTAAGAAAATTGCCCCTGCTGGCATGCCTGTCTGAGACAGAATGCTAGGGTTAACAAAGATGATGTAAGCCATTGCAAAGAATGTAGTAATACCTGCGATGACTTCTGTGGAAATGTTTGTTCCGTGTTGCTTAAGCTTAAAAAACTTTTCCATAAAAACTCTCCTTCATATTTTTTTTATAAAGAGAGAAACCTTAATTAGATTTCCCTTATTATACGCCCTCAGGATTATACCATAAGGTGAATCACGTTCCCAGCCAGATTGAGTCTTGTACCAAGTAGTTACGCTGTAACATCGTAAGAGTTTTAAGTATCATAGCTAGGAGCCCCTCTCAAAAAGCACTAAAAAAAGGGTTTTGAATAATAGATAATCATCCATTTTTACTATTAATCAAAACCCTAAAGTTACATTACATGAGAATAGCCTCCATCAAAGGATAATTGAATAGAAAGATAACATCCAACTTATTATATTGTCTAATTTGTTTCTACTTCTTCTTCTTTCGCGTTCTCTTCTATTACCTTCTGTTGAATATCGGAAGGAGCCTGTTCATAACGGGCAAATTCATAAGAGAAATCACCACTACCACCGGTCATAGATCGAAGATCCGTGGAATATCCATAGAGCTCAGACATAGGGATATCAGATACGATTTCCTGTTTACCGCTTGTGATCGGATTCATGCCAAGTACTCTACCACGACGCTTATTCAAATCACCCATGATATCTCCGGTATACTTGTCCGGAACGAGAACCTTAAGGGATGCAATCGGCTCAAGTAATACAGGGGAGGCATCCATGAAGCCCTGCTTGAAGGCTTGGATGGTAGCCATCTTAAAGGCCATTTCTGAAGAATCAACCGGATGGTAAGAGCCATCCACTAAAGTAGCCTTTAAACCAACCACCGGATAACCTGCAACCGGTCCCTTAATAACACATTCCGCAATACCTTTTTCTACTGCAGGGAAGAAGTTTCTCGGAACGGAACCACCAAAGATCTTCTCCTCGAACACATAAGGTTTCTCCATATCACCGGAAGGCTCAAACTCTACATGAACATCGCCATATTGTCCGTGTCCACCGGATTGTTTCTTGTGTTTACCCTGAACACGTACCTTCTTACGAAGTGTCTCACGGAAGGGTACTCTAGGCTTCATAATTTCTATTTCAACTTTATATTTATTTAATAGCTTATTGACTACTACATCGAGCTGCTGATCGCCAATACCATATAATAAGGTCTGTCTGTTCTCTTTATCATTCACCATCTTTAAGGTAAGATCCTCATCCATTAGCTTCTGAAGAGCTTGGGATACCTTATCATCATCACCCTTGTTCTTAGTCTTGAAGCGTTGATTGGTGTAAGGAGTGGGTACCACAATACGGTCATAGATAATAGGTACCGCTTTGGTCGAAAGTGTATCACCTGTAACGGTCTCGGATAATTTACCGAGTGCACCAATATCACCAGCATGCAGTTCATCAACTTCAACCTGCTCTTTACCACGGAGTACATAGATACGGTTAACCTTTTCCTCTGTCTCCTTGTCCGCATTATAAACCACGATATCTGATTTTAACACACCGGAGCACACCTTGAACAGTGAGAATTTACCGATGAACGGATCTGCAATAGTCTTAAATACTCTTGCTGAGAAGGTCTTCTTCTCATCATAATTAGCAACAAAGGTATCACCTGTCTTATTATTCTTACCGCTAATGCTCATCCTGGTCGGATCCGGGAAATACTTTTCAATAGCCTGTAATAACATCGTTGTACCCTGCGCATGAATACCGGAACCCATCATAACAGGAACTACAGTTCCTTCTATCACATTATTTCGAAGTGCTACAGAGATTTCTTCCTGGGTAAACTCTTCGCCTGCAAAGTATTTATCCATCAATTCATCGCTGGTCTCTGCAACTGCATCCAGTAATACTTCTCTGAACTTCGAAAGATTTTCCTGGCTATAATCAGGGATCTCACACTCAACATAGTTGCTTGCTGTAGTAAATCTTCTGCCTGCCATCTTAACCACGTTAACAAATCCCACAAATTTCTCATTTTCTCTAATCGGAGTATGAAATGGTGCTATCTTCTTGCCATAGAGATCGGTTAATTTCTCAACCACTTCACGATAACTTGCATTGTCATCATCCATATCTGTTACAAAGAAAATTCTCGGTAAATGATACTTCTCACAATATTCCCAAGCCTTCATAGTACCAACTTCTACTCCAGCCTTCGCTGAAATAACAATAACTGCAGCATCTGCTACCTGTAATGCTTCCTCAACCTCACCCACGAAATCAAAATATCCCGGTGTATCTAATAAATTAATCTTAATATCTTCAAAAATTATCGGCACTACCGTTGTACTGATCGAGAAGAGTCTCTTCTGCTCTTCCTTATCATAATCACTAATTGTACTTCCCTCTTCCACTTTTCCCTGACGTTTGAGTATTCCTGTTGTGTACGCTATGGCTTCGACTAAAGTAGTCTTGCCACAGCCACCGTGGCCTAAC